>MHGM01000043.1:6290-7098 GCA_001805565.1 Omnitrophica WOR_2 bacterium RIFCSPHIGHO2_01_FULL_52_10 | reverse complement strand
CGCAGATTTCCATCAAAGACCAGATCAAAAAACTTGTCGATCTTCAAAAGATCGACGCTGAAATTTATAACGTCAATACGGGCTTGACCGAGAAGCCGGCGTTGATCGAAGAATTGAAAGGAAAGTTTGCAGCCAGCAAAGCTCATCTCAATCAACTGGAAGAAAAATTTAAGGGTATCCAGCTCAAGCGTAAAGAGCTGGAACTGGAGATGAAGGCCAGGGAAGACGCGATCGCCAAGTCCAACATACAGCTGACCCAGCTTAAGACCAATAAGGAATACCAGACCAAGCTTAACGAGATCGCGAGCATCAAGGCCGATCAATCCATCATCGAAGAGAAGATCCTTTTGTCGTATGATGAAGCGGACGCGGTCCAGGCGGAGATCGGGAAGGAGAAAGCGGCCCTCGGGGCTGAAGAGAAGCAGTATCTGGCGCGGAAAAAAGAGATCGAAGATGACATCAAGCTGATGGAAGACCGCGTCAAGGTCCTTGAATCGCAGCGCAAACAGCAGCTTCCCGGCGTTGACCGGGTTTTGTTAAACCGCTATGAAAAGGTCCTGGCGCATAAAGATGGATTAGGCATCGCTCCGATCAATGACAATTCCTGCGGCGGCTGTCATATGAACGTGCCGCCCCAGACGATCAACGCCATCAAGATGCACGACCAGCTGATCGAATGCGAAATATGCCAGCGGATTATGTACCTGGAAGACGATCTTTGATGAGTAAGGATATGTTGGAAATTTTTGTGGACGGGGCCTGCCGCGGAAATCCCGGGCCGGCGGGGATCGGTGTGGCGGTCAAGCGC
>MHGM01000043.1:0-6256 GCA_001805565.1 Omnitrophica WOR_2 bacterium RIFCSPHIGHO2_01_FULL_52_10 | reverse complement strand
TAAAACGATCGCGGAGATCTCCAGATCCATCGGCGAAGCGACCAACAATATCGCCGAATATTCGGCACTGATATGCGCCTTGCAGGAAGCGTTGATCCTGAAAGCGGTACGGGTGAAGATTTTTACGGACAGTGAGTTGATGTTCCATCAATTGACCGGAAGCTATAAGGTCAAGGACCAGAAATTGAAGTTCCTTCACGATCAGGTCCAGCAGCTCAAACGCGGGTTCGCGAACGTCGAGTTGGTCCACGTCCCCCGCGAAAAGAACAAAGAAGCGGACAAGTTAGCTGCCAGCTCTTTGCACAATATCAACAAAAAGCAGGCCAAGATGGTTGCCACGCTGTTTGACTCATTCGGCCCCGCAAAGCGGGGCCTTCAGAGTCAACCCTGAGCCACGCCCCTTCAGAGCGGGTGAGGCGGGGGGTCGACAACAGCGCGGAGGAAAGTCCGAGCTCCGAAGGATAATGCACCTTGTTAACTCAAGGTTCCTCCCCTTTTCCTGGATCAAAGGTAAGGGGCGGAAGATCAGAGCTACAGTGACGATGCTTTTGAGCCATCAGTCTTCAGTCGTCAGCCTTCAGGTGTTTTACTGATAGCTGATGACTGAAAGCTGACGACTTAAAAGAGTGAAACGAGCAATCTCTGCATGGAGCAAGGCCGAATAGGGGAAGATACCTGTAAAATTCGAAGCACGAAATCCGAAACAATAAATAAAATCCTGAATGATAAATGTTCTAAACGGTCGGTTTCGGAATTTGAACATTGCGATTTAGATATTGTTTCGGATTTCGATATTCGGATTTAGGATTTTAAGGTAACGGGGTGATCCGCTCCGTCAACATTCCCGGGTAGGCCGCAAGAGTCCATCGAGCCGAAAGGCGAGACCCTAAACCTAATGCGGTGGAGGGGGGAGTAATCCCTGGAGTTAGTTGAATAACCGTCACCTCTTTTTAGAGGGACAAAACTCGGCTTATTGGCCTGCTTTTCATTTCGATTAAATCAGTGGTAGAAGACGGAGGAATCAAGTCATGTCAGGTCATTCAAAATGGGCAAAGATCAAACATAAAAAAGGCGCGGAAGACGCCAAGCGCGGCGCGGCGTTCACCAAGATGATCCGTGAGATCACGGCGGCGGCCAAAGACGGCGGCGGCAGTCTTGACTCCAACGCGCGTTTAAGAGCGGCCATCGAACGCGCTAAAGGCATTAACATGCCTTTGGTGAACATTGAAAATGCCGTCAAGAAGGGGACCGGCGAGCTTCCTGGCGTCGTTTATGAGAACGTGACCTTCGACGCCTATGGCCCCGGGGGTGTCGCGATGTTGATCGAGGGATTGACGGACAATAAGAACCGCACGACCGCGGAGATACGCAATATCCTTTCCAAGAAAAGCGGCAGCCTGGCCGGCCCGGGCGCGACGTCGTATTTGTTCACTAAAAAAGGATTCCTGTCCATCGAGAAGGGCAAGGCCAACGAAGAAACATTGATGGAGATCGCTCTTGACGCGGGGGCTGAAGACATCAACTCCGCAGGGCAGAGCTACGACATTACCTGCGATATCCCCAGCTTTCAGAAGGTCAAGGACGCCATCACGGCCAAGGGCATCCCGATCGCTGCCGCTGAGATGACCAAGCTGCCTAGCACGTATGTGCGTGTTGTCGGCGAGGAGGCCAGGTCGTTGTTGTCGCTCATGGAGGCCCTGGAAGAGCAGGAAGACGTCCAGAATGTCTACGCGAACTTCGATATCCCTGACGAAGAAATGGACAAGATCGCCCAATAAAAATGAAGATCATCGGTATTGATCCAGGGTTGAAGGCGACCGGTTACGGCGTGGTAGAATATCAGCACCGCCGGGTCAGTTTGCTGGAAACGGGAACGATCGAGCCGAAGCAAAAAGATTTTATCCAGAACCGTATCAAGACGATTTACAGTTTGCTGGGCGAGTTGATCGAGCAATACAAGCCCGATGTTTTGGTCCTTGAAAAATTATACGCGCATTACAACCATCCGACGACGGCGAGCATTCTGGGCCACGTACGCGGGGTCATTTGTCTGTTATGCGCGCAAAAAGACCTGGGGCTGGCCGAACACAGCGTCAAACGCATCCGCCAGGCCTTAAGCGGAGACGGCAACGCCTCGAAAATGCAGGTCCGCCGGGTCGTGGCCCACGCCCTGGGCCTGGATGAGGCCAAATTGACTTTAGACGCGAGCGACGCGCTCGCGCTGGCGTTAGGATATATTCATTTGCACTGCCGAACCTCATTATTATCCGACTCCGCATGATACCACGGCTTTTTGCCTCTTGTGGATGAATGTGAAGCAAAAATCCGTGGCGCTACGTCGGATTTCGCCAGAGGTCGGCGGAGGAGGATAACCCCTCCCTGCAGGGAGCCTACTCGGCCAGCGCTTTGATTTACGAAGTAAATCAGCAGGGGGTAAATTTGGGAAAGGAGCCACGGGCTTGCCCGTGGGGCTACATGATCGCGCGCATTTCGGGAAAACTGGTTCAAAAGCAGGACCATTCGCTCATTGTCAATGTCCACGGGGTTTTTTACGAGATCGTCGTGCCGGCCTTCGTCCTGGAACGCATCGACGAAACGAAGGACGCCCAGGGAGATATCCACCTGGTCATCTATCATTACTTCCAGATAGGCCCGTCGGCGGGGATCCCGATGTTGATCGGCTTTATCAACGAGATTGAAAAAGATTTCTTTCTGCAGTTCATCAAGGTCTCCGGCATCGGGCCGCGCGCGGCGGTGCGGGCGCTGGATAAACCTATCCCGGAGATCACGCGCGCCATCCACGAAGGCGACGTCGATTATTTAAAAACGCTTCCCGGTATCGGTATCCAGCGGGCCAAAGAGATCGTTGCCAAACTCCAGGGAAAAATGGGCAAGTTCGGCCTGATCCAGGACAAGGAAGGGCGGCTGTCGAAAGTCAGGGAACCCGCGGATTGGCAGGAGGAGGCATTGGATGTTCTGCTGCAGCTTCAGTACAAACGCCATGAAGCCAAGGAGATGATCCAAAAAACCCTCGAGCGTTCCAAGACGATCAAAACGGCGGAAGAATTACTGAACGAAATTTACAACCAAAAAATCCGTCCCCACTGACGGGCCATACGAAACGGAAAAGAATATGACAGAACAGCTCCCGCAAGAAAGTAATGAGCAGGACCGACATATCAAAGGTGTCATCGAGGCGTTGTTGTTCGTCAACGAAAAACCAGTGACGCTGGAGCAGATCAAGCAGGTGCTGGAAACTTTAAACGCCGCCGAGATCAAAGGAGCCATCCAGAGTTTAAGCACGGAATACGAACAACGGCAAAGCGGCATGAAGATCGTGGAGATCGCCGGCGGCTACCAGATGTTGAGCAATCCCGGTTATGTCCGCTATATCCGTGATTTTTATAAAACCAAACATAAAGAAAAGCTATCCAAGCCGGCTTTGGAAACGCTGGCCATCATCGCGTATAAGCAGCCGGTCACGCGCACCGATGTAGAATTAATCCGTGGTGTTAATTCTGACGGTGTTATTGCCCATCTTTTGACCAAGGAATTGGTCAAGCCCGTCGGGCGTAAAGACGTCCCCGGCCGGCCGTTTCTTTACGGCACGACCCGGCAATTTCTGGAATATTTCGGTTTGAAATCATTAGAAGACCTTCCTGCCCTGGCAGAGTTCCCGAATTTAACGGCGCCGGCGCAGGAGGACAATGACGACGGCCAAACCCCGGTGGCGCCGACCGCCGAAGAACAGACCGCGCCCCAGGAAGAAGGGCAAGCCGAGGCCGTTGCGCAAGCGCAAGTATCCGCCGACGCGCTCACCGCACAAACACCAGGACAACTTGATGAAAACAACGCTTAACAGTTTACGCAAGCAAATTGATGCCCTGGACCGCGGACTCGTCCGGTTGCTTAATCAGCGGGCCCATCTTAGCCTCGCCATTGGCAAGGAAAAGATTAAGAACGGTAAAGGCATTTATTCGCCTAACCGGGAAAAGGAAGTCTTGAAGCATATCAAGGCGCTTAACCGCGGACCGATGTCCTACGAGGATTTCGAGGCGATTTACCGGGAGATCATGTCAAGCTCGCTGGCTCTGGAGAAATCCTTGCGTATTGCCTATCTGGGCACGGAAGGATCCTTCACGCACCTGGCGGCGAATAAAAAATTTGGTTCGCGCGTCGCGTATGTTTCCTGTGAAAGCATCCAGGATGTCTTCCAAAGGGTTGAGCACGGTGATTGCGATTATGGCGTTGTCCCTATCGAGAATTCCATCGAAGGCGCAGTCACGCACACCTTTGATCTTCTCGTCGATTCGGAATTGAAGGCCTGCGCCCAAATTTTGGTCAAGATCTCGCATAATCTGCTCTCGCGCACGGCGAAGCTCAAAGAGATCAAACATATTTATTCCAACCCGCAGGTGTTCGGACAGTGCCGGCACTGGCTGCTTGATAACCTGCCCCATGCCGGGCAGATCTGGGTCGCCTCGACGACCGAGGCCGCCCGGCGCGCCGGCAGGGAAAAAGGCGCCGCGGCCATCGCCTCGAGCCTGGCGGCGAAGATTTACGGGCTGCCCGTCGTTAAAAGCAATATCCAGGACATCGCTCATAATCAAACGCGGTTTCTGGTTCTGGCCACGCACGATGTTCCGCCGACGGGACGGGACCGCACGACGATTCTATTTTCCATCAAGGACAAAGTGGGAGCCTTGCACGCGATGCTGACACCCTTTGTCCGGAACAAGATCAACTTGACGAAAATCGAGTCGCGCCCGGCCAAAAAAAAGGCGTGGGATTATTATTTTTTCGTGGATTTTGAAGGGCACCGCTTCGACAAGAATGTGCAAAAGGCGCTTTCCCGGCTCGAGGGAATGTGCAAATATTTGAAGGTGGTCGGTTCGTACCCGGTCATCGAGTAAGAAAAATTTTAGGAAAATGTTTCGTGATACGGCCACTTGCCCAAAAGACAATTTTCAATATCCAGCCATATGTGCCCGGTAAGCCCATCGACGAAGTCAAGAGGGAGCTGGGGTTAAAAAGCGTCATCAAGCTGGCCTCCAACGAGAACCCTTACGGCCCCTCACCCAGGGCGCTGCAGGCCCTTAAACGCGCGGCCCGGGACATCAATCGCTATCCCGACGGCGACTGCTTCTATCTGCGTCAGGCGCTCGCCAAACGTTGGCAGGTCCCCCCCCAACAACTTGTTTTCGGCAACGGTTCCGATGAGATCATTGTTCTGGCGGTGCGCGTGTTCGTCAACCCCGGCGATGAGGTCATCATCGCGGACCCGTCATTTTTGATCTACGGCATTGCCGCGAGGATCGCCGGCGCCGACGTCAAGGCCATTCCTTTGAAGGATTTTTCCTACGACCTGGCCGGGATGCAAAAAGCCGTCACCGGCAAGACCCGGATCATTTTTTTGGGGAATCCGGACAATCCTTCGGGCCAATATCTCACGCAAAAACAGCTGGAGCATTTCTTAAACGGCCTGCGCGAGAACATCATCGTCTTTATCGACGAGGCTTATTACGAATACGTGCGCCCCAAAGACTACGCCGATTCGCTGGGGCTTTTGAAAAAGCACAAAAATATCATCGTCACGCGCACGTTCTCCAAGATGTACGGCCTGGCGGGGCTGCGGATCGGCTACGGCGTTGCCGGCGAAGAGATCACGGATTGTTTAAACCGTATCCGCGAGCCGTTTAACGTCAACAGCCTGGCGCAGGCCGCGGCTTTGGCGTGTCTTGCGGACCAGCCATATTATCGGACGATCGCGCGCAAAATTGAGCGCCAGCGTGAAGTCCTTTACCGGGGAGCGCGCAAATTGGGCCTGAAATATGTTGAAAGTTATACCAATTTTGTTTTAATTGATATGCGCCAGGACGCCTCCGGGATCGCGAAGGCGTTGCTGGGCAAAGGCGTCATCGTGCGGGACATGAGCTTTTGGGGCTTAAAACAGTTCATCCGCGTGACCATCGGCACCGAAACGGAAAACAAGCGGTTTTTAAACGCGTTAACCCAGATTTTGTCCTTCGGACAAAATCTCCCCCGCAGGACGGTATTATGATCATTATTTTAAAATCCGACGTCACGGAAGAGCAGATCGGTCATATTGTAGAGAAGGTCGAGAAGCTGGGGGTCAAGGCGCACCTTTCGCGCGGTGTGGAGAGGACGATCATCGGACTGATCGGCCCCGAAGACGTCCTGCAGGTGACCCCGCTGGAGGTATTCCCCGGCGTTGAGCGCGTCATCCCGGTCCTGG
>MHGM01000042.1:0-6180 GCA_001805565.1 Omnitrophica WOR_2 bacterium RIFCSPHIGHO2_01_FULL_52_10 | reverse complement strand
GAGGTCTTGCGTGTCCATACTCCTTTGAATCTGCGTCAACGGCGCGCGCGGATCCTGGAGCTTCTCGTTCTTGTCGGTTTGCCGAACCCGCAAAGGGTCGTTGGGAATTATCCGCATCAGTTAAGCGGCGGGATGCGCCAGCGCGCGATGATCGCCCAGGCGATCGCCGCTGGTCCAAAATTGCTCATTGCCGATGAGCCGACGAGCAATCTGGACGTGACGCTGCAGGCGAAGATCATGGAATTGTTCCGAAAATTAAAGGATGAGCTGAAGCTCTCGATCTTGTTGATCACGCATGATCTGGGGATGGTATCTCATATGGCCGACCGGGTGGCGGTCATGACGCAGGGAAGAATCGTTGAGCAGGGGATGACCAAAGATGTTTTGAAAGACCCCCAGCACCCCTATACCCGCACGCTGCTGGAGACAATAAAGGTCTAAAATGTTGTTGGAACTTAAAAACATCAGAAAGTCGTTCCCGGTCAAAGGAGGATCCCTGTCACGACCGCGGTCTTTCGTGCGGGCGGTCGATGGTGTCGACCTCGCGCTCGCGTCAGGGGAGAATCTCGGCCTGGTCGGTGAATCCGGCTGTGGCAAGACGACGCTGGGTAGAGTTATCGTGAAGCTGACCGCCCCCGAGAGCGGCAATATCTTATTTGCTGGGAAAGACATTACGTTCCTGCCTGGCCGTCAATTTCGTGAATATCGTAAAAAGATGCAAATGGTTTTCCAGGATCCTTACAGCAGTCTCGACCCACGTTTTACGGTATGCCGGATTTTGGAGGAAGCCATGACTTTGGAATGGAGAAAATATTCAACTTCGGTAAAAAGGCGGGAACGCGCCGCGCAGTTACTTAAAGCGGTCGGATTAACTCCCGGGATGATGGAGCGCTTCCCTCATGAATTCTCCGGCGGCGAACGCCAGCGTATTGCCATCGCCCGCGCGCTGGTCCTGAACCCGAAACTCCTTATCCTTGATGAGGCGGTTTCTTCGCTGGATGTGCTCATGCAGCAGCAGATCCTTGATCTTCTTGACGGCCTTCAGAAAGAATTTCAGGTGACGTATCTTTTTATTTCCCATAATCTGCGTGTTGTTGCCAAAATCAGCCGGCGGATCGCGGTGATGTATCAAGGCAGGATCGTCGAATCGGCGCCGACGCGGGAATTGTTGAACAATCCGTTGCATCCGTACACCAAAGAGTTGCTCGCGGCGGCGGTCGACTACAAGACCAGCGTGAGGGAGCAGGCTATCGCGATGGATTCTCACGCTCGCCTGGTAGACAAAGGCAATGGGCACTGGGTTCTGACCGATGAACGGACACCGTCGCAGAAGTTTATTGGATGATGCTTGAAGTGGTTTTGCTGCATGATAAGATAAAGAAATCTTATGAGCGAGAATTTTTGGAAGAAATTTAGTTACTGGGTAGGCCTGCTGCCCTTGGGCGCCATTTTCGGGCTTGTTTTCTATCTGGCGCATCTTGAGGTCAAAGACCTCGACCTCTGGCTTCATATCGGTGTGGGCAGATTCATCGTCACCCAGGGGATCATTCCGTTTTCTGATGTTCTTTCCTGCACGATCGCCGGCACGCCGTGGGTCAACCATGAATGGCTTTTTCAGGTGATCGCTTACAATATTTTCCAGAACTGGGGGCCGGAGGGGTTGATCCAGATGCAGGTGGTCCTGGTGACGCTGACGATGACTCTGCTTTTGCTTTTAGGCTACAACAAAGACAAGCAGCTGATGCTCATCTTCGTTTTGTATCTCGTATCGATAGTTTATCAACAGCGTTTCACGATACGTCCGGACCTTTACAGCCTGTTCTTTTTCGCTTTTTATATTTTTGTCCTTTCTCTGCATATCGACAAGAAATGGTCCGTGGCGGCATTGGTCATTACGCAGATCCTCTGGAGCAACATCCATGGATTTTTCTTTTTTGGGCCGCTTTTTGTGCTGATCGGGCTGGTTTCCGAATGGCTCAAGCGCCACGCCCGGCTTCCTTATGAATGGAACAAGTCAGGACGTTTGAATGACAAGGAGTATAAACGGCTGAAGGCCATATTGGTTTTCGTTGTTTTGGCCTGCCTGGTCAATCCCTACACTTTCGAAGGGGCATGGTATCCTTTGCGGGTATTTTTCTCTTTTTCCGGTGAAAATAAGGTATTTTTCGAGCATATCCAGGAATTGCAGCGGCCGCTTCATTGGGGAACGTTGTTCTCCAGCGACGAATTTGTTTTTTATAAAATACTGATCCTTATATCGGCGGTGACATTCATCTTCAACCGCCGGCAGATCGATATCAGCGCTTTGCTGTTTTGGCTGGTTTTTTTCATCTTTTCTATCCAGGCGTCGCGCAACATGGCCTTTTTCGCGCTGGCGGCGTATATGGTGATCATCACCAATGTTCTGAGCATTTCCTGCAAGGATATTATTCCTCTAAGGTTCACCGACAAGAAATTTATGCACCTGACTTCCGCGGTCGTGAAATTGCTGTTTCTGGCGTGGATTTTTCAATCCGCGGAAGGGTACGCGCTTCAGGGTTATTATGACCTGGACAAGTATGAACGCAAAAGTGAATTCGGCGGGGTATCGCTGCGCAGTTATCCGGACAAAGCCGTTGATTTTCTGGTACGTAACGACATCCGGGGCAATTTTTTCAATGATTTTAATTCCGGGGCTTACCTGGTGGGACGGGTATTCCCCAGGATCAAGGTCTTTATCGACGGCCGAACGGAAGTTTACGGCGGGAAATTCTTCGATCAATACCGGAAACTGTGGGAAGAAGGGGACCGTGCGCTTTTCGAGGAGGCGATCAACAAATATCATCTCACGGGCGCCTTGCTCAACTCGGTGCGCCAGCACATCCCGAAAAAGGTTCTGAAATATTTTTATGGCAACAAGGATTGGGTGGTCGTGTATTTCGACTACGATGCCGTGATTTTTCTGCGCCGCGTGCCGGAGAACCAGGCATACATCGACCAGTTTGCCGTCGATCTGGCCCAATGGCAGCCGATTAAGCTGGATATGTTCAAATTAGGGGCAAGTCCGGTCAGTCCATTCCCTAACTATTTCCGGGCCTTTACCCTCGAATCGCTGGATTTAGACGACCAGTCCCTGGCCGAAGCGCAAGAGGCCATAAAAATCGCTCCCGGCTATAGCGATACCCATGAACTGATGGGAAAAATTTACAGCAAGCGCAAACAATACGACGAAGCTTTCATGCATTTTCGGGTGGCGGCGCTGGGCATGCCCAATAATAAACAGGCGCGGTATAATTTGGCCCTGTGTTATTTTGATATGGGCAAATATGAAGGGGCGATCAAACAATATTTAAGGATCATCGAGCTTTGGCCGACGGATCCCAAAGGGTATTTTTTGCTTGCCAAAACTTACGCGAAGGATCAGCAGTACGACCGGGCTGTAAACACCTTGCGCAAGGCGCATCAGATGCGCCCGGATGACGCGCAGGATATCGTGGGTGTGGGGGATATCATTTATGACCAAGGGAATTACGCCAAAGCCAAAGATGTGTACGCCCTAGCGCTGGAAACAAGAAAAGACCCGGGGCTGGTCCACAAAAAACTTGGCTTTGTTTATAAAGTTATGGGCGAGCAGCCTAAAGCGCTTGAAGAATTCCGGCAATCGTTCGCCATCAACGCGGTGGATAACGAAGTCAAAAAAGAACTCGGGCTATAAGATATTGTTGAAAAATCATCCAAGTAAATTTATAATACTGCCCATATTATATTCAGCCCTCATGGATTGGGAAGGAAGTTGTTGCAATGAGTGAAGTTTTTGAAGTTTTGACGTTTATCATGGCCGGTGGCCGGGGGGAACGCCTTGACCCTTTGACGCGCGACCGGACCAAGCCTGCCGTGCCATTCGGCGGCATTTACCGGATCATCGATTTTACGTTGAGCAACTGCATCAATTCAGGATTGCGCCGCGTTTACGTTCTGACCCAGTATAAATCGTTTTCCCTGCAGAAGCATCTTCTGGCCGGATGGAACATTTTTTCGAGCCAGTTGGGAGAATTTATCGACATTATTCCCGCCCAGCAGCGCATCAGCGCCGATTGGTATAAAGGGACGGCCGATGCCATCTATCAAAATCTCTACGCGGTGCAGGATTGCAATCCCAAGCTTGTCCTTATCCTCGCCGGCGATCATATCTACAAAATGAATTATCAGCACATGATCAAGTATCACCGGGAAAAGAAGGCGGACGTGACGGTCGCCTGTATCCCGATGCCCAAGGCGAGTTCGACCCAGTTTGGCGTTATTGAGGTCGATCGTAACGACCACGTCTGCGGGTTTCAGGAAAAGCCGGCGCAGCCTAAAACGATCCCCGGGGATCCTGGCGTCATACTCGCCTCGATGGGGATCTATCTTTTTGACCGCGACGCTTTGATCAATGAACTTCAACTAGATGCCAGGCAGGACTCCGAGCACGATTTCGGCAAGAACGTCATCCCCCAGATGTTACGTAACGGCAAAAAAGTTTATGTCTATAAATTCGTCGATGAACACAATAAGCCGAAATATTGGCGGGATATCGGGACGCGGGACGCTTATTATCAGGCGAATATGGATCTTTTGACCAGGCAAAGCCAATTTAATTTACATGACCGCTCCTGGCCCGTGCGCACGTATCATGAGCAGTATCCGCCCATTCGGATGATCAGCACCGCCTCCGGTTCCGGGGCCATCATCGATTCTATGGTTTCCGGTGGATGCGTCATCGAAGGTGGATATGTGGAAAAATCCGTGTTGTCCTCTAACGTCAAGATCGGCGATAATGCGCGGGTCAAGAATTCGGTCATCATGGAGAGCGTTATCATCGGTGAAGGCGCCCAGGTGCAAAACGCGATCATTGACAAAGAAGTCGTCATCCCGCCGCATTCAAAAATAGGTTATGATCCAAAGCTGGATGCCCAGCGTTTCGTTTTGACAACGTCCGGCATCGTGATTGTCCCTAAGAAAACGTCCGTACCTAACTAACATATTGTTTATGATTATTCAGCCAAAAATTAGAGGATTCATTTGCACAACCGCGCATCCGCTGGGCTGCGCCCAGAATGTCCAGAACCAGATTGATTACGTGAAAAAGCAAGGGACAATAGGCCACGGTCCCCGCAAGGTTTTAGTCATCGGAGCCTCCAATGGCTATGGTCTGGCTTCCCGGATCGTTTCAGCTTTTGGTTGCGGGTCCGCCACGATCGGTGTTTTCTTTGAGAAAGAACCCGAAGACAAGCGTACCGCTTCCGCCGGATGGTATAATTCTGTCGCCTTCGAACAAAAGGCCCGGCAGGCCGGGCTGTATGCCAAGAGCTTTAACGGGGACGCCTTCTCGGATGAGATCAAGGAAAAGGTGGTCGACGCGATCAAGAAAGATCTAGGACAAGTGGATCTGGTCATTTACAGTTTGGCTTCTCCCCGTCGGGAACACCCCAAAACCGGCCAGCTCGCTAAATCGGCCTTAAAACCCATTAACAGTAGTTATACCGGCAAAACCCTGGATGTGACCACGAACACCTTGGAGCCAGTGACCTTGCCACAGGCAACTCAAGAAGAAATTGAACAAACCGTATCGGTCATGGGTGGCGAAGATTGGGAATACTGGATCGATGCGTTGGAGAAAAATGGTTTATTAGCTCAAGGGGCAACGGCGGTGGCGTATTCGTATATGGGGCCGGAACTGACCCGCGGCATTTATCGTGAAGGCACCATTGGCCGCGCCAAAGATCATCTGGAGGCAACGGCGCGTAAATTGGACGGGCGTCTTAAAAAAATAAAAGGAAGGGCGATCGTTTCCGTCAACAAGGCCCTGGTCACGCAGTCCAGCTCCGCCATCCCCGTTATTCCTTTATATTTTGTATTATTAAATAAGGTGATGAAAGCCAAAGGCATTTATGAGGATTGTATCGCCCAGATCTATCGCCTTTTTTCCACCCGGCTCTACACGGGCGGGCCCATCCCCATTGACGAACAGGGGCTCATCCGGGTGGATGATTTTGAGCTGCGCGCCGATGTCCAGACCGAAGTCAATACGAGATGGGAGAAGCTGACCAATGAAAATCTTGCCCAGCTCGCCGATCTCGATGGATATCATGAGGAATTTCTACGGCTCTTTGGTTTTGGGTTAGCCGGCGTCGACTACAACGCCGACGTCGATTATCAGCA
>MHGM01000041.1:6785-6868 GCA_001805565.1 Omnitrophica WOR_2 bacterium RIFCSPHIGHO2_01_FULL_52_10 | reverse complement strand
TCGGTACTTTCTTCGCGACGGCCTCTTTGATCGCGCGCTCGATCGCCCGCCGGCTGGCCAGGGCCTCCACGGTTCCATAGAGC
>MHGM01000041.1:0-6771 GCA_001805565.1 Omnitrophica WOR_2 bacterium RIFCSPHIGHO2_01_FULL_52_10 | reverse complement strand
CGGGCTGTGCATATCAAGGACCATATGCCCGATCTCGCCGGCAGCCCCCTGGGAGCCGGTAATGAGTTTTCCATCGATAATAATCGCCCCACCGACACCCGTGCCGGGGAATAACCCGATAATATTCTCGACACCTTTCCCAACGCCAAACCACTTCTCGCCCAGCGTACCCAGGTTCACGTCATTGCCCAGGACGACCCTGGTTTTAAAAGATTTTTCCAGTTGGGCGGCCAGAGGGTATCCCGACAACCCCACGTTGGGCGTGATGAGGATGTCCCGGTGGTCCGGCCTGACGATCCCCGGCACGCCCAGACCAATCCCGCGTATCCGCGCGCGGTTAATCTTTTGGTCTTTCAACAACTCCTGGATCAACCCTTTTACCAAACGGAATATCCGCGGGCCCGACCCTCCCTCGGGCGTCGGGGATTTCCTGACCGCGAACAATTTCCCCGCCTGGTCCACCAGCCCGACGGCGATCTTGGTCCCGCCGATATCTATCCCGACGTACACTCTATTTTTTGTTTTCTTTTTCATTTCTATTTATTCTCATCAATGGGCATAGACATATTCCATCAGATCTTCAAAAAAATTCTTCTCACGTGCCCCCGCCCAGTTCTGGACGAAACTGTTGTAGGTCTTTCGGCGCAGGTCAAAACAACGGCGCTTGACCTTGTCCAAAACAGCCTCCTCGTGCCGGCTTCTGGAGTTAACGCGCGCGTATTGCGCGGGGTGCTCTGTCCATACGTCGTAATCATGGATGTCGCCCAGCTGCCGGTGGAACGACACGACGCGCTCGATGAACAAAGGCAGCCGCGGGCCGTAAAGGAGCGTGAACCCTTCGAGGGTATAGCGCAGATGCTTGGCGGCGATCCTCATCTGATGCAGTTCCCGGACCCGGCGCGGCTGGTAAACAAAAGGCTCAAATACCATCAACTCTTTGACCCGGCGTAACAGCTTTTTCCTCGCGACCTTATAAATCTTTCGGGGATCGTTGTCCTTTTTTCCAACAGGCGGGTGACGCAGGCTCCGGGTGATGTCTCCGAGCGTATTCCGCTGGCTGAAATCATCCAGAGCGCGGATGATCCGCAGTTGTAGTTTCTTGCGCTTTTTCTTAAGCGCGACAATAAAGGAAACAAGTACCCGGCGCTCGGGAATACCTTTTGTTTTTCTGGCGTATAGGTTAAGAAAATGTATATAAACATCCAGGTCGCGCGCCGGTGATGACGCCTCCACCGCACGACGGATGCTTTTATCCCATTGTTTCGATTGCTGTGCGGTAAAAAGGTTCTTGTGGATGGAGAGGGCGTTGCACAGCCGGCGCGCGTTGACGCGAATCTGGTGCAGGTGCCCGGCCGCTGCCCGCGGAGTTCCTTTCCCGAAAACGCCGCCACGCAAGCTCTGGTAATGGCGCTGGATATTTTTCAGGTAGATTTCGATGTCTTTTTTCGCGTAACCGAGGTAATGCATCCTAGTCCTTCGACAACTTAGTTTTTTCAGCAGGTAGCTCAAGACTAGTGATGAGCCCCGCGGCATTCTTGCAGAATGCAAGAGGCGGGGTCGAACCACTAGCCCCCGTGGCGCTTGATCAAATACTCCTGGCAATTGAACGGCTCGTCCTTGGCCTTGATCTTTTTGTAGGCCCTCTCTTGCGTCAATTCCCAGGATTTGGCATTGTCTTTCCAGTGCAATTCCAGGATCTCCTTCAAATGCGATTTGATTTCCTCCTTGTGGATCTCAAAAAGCAGTTCGATGCGCCGGTCGAAATTGCGTTTCATCCAGTCCGCCGAGGAAAGAAAAACGCGCGGGCTGGCGTTGTTATTAAAGGTAAAAATCCGCGTATGCTCCAGGAACCGGCCCACGATGCTTTTGACATGGATGTTCTCGCTTAGGTCCTTGACGCCGGGGACAAGGCAGCAAATACCGCGCACGATGAGGCGCACCTTGACCCCCGCGCTGGAGGCCTCATACAATTTCTCGATGACGCGGGGATCTTCCAGGGAATTCATCTTGGCGATGATGAGACCGTTCTTGTTCTTTTTATGGAACCGGATCTCCTTGTCGATGAGCGCGATGATGTATTCGCGCAGGTCCTTGGGCGCGCTGACGATCCGCTTCCAGGCCGGCGGCAGGGAATAGCCGGTAATAACGTTGAACATATCCGAGATATCCTTGGCGAAATCATCGTTATTGGTAAAATAGCCGATGTCGCTGTAGACCCGCGCCGTATATTCGTTGTAATTGCCCGTCGACAAATGAACGTAGCGCTGGATGGCCCCTTCTTCCTCGCGGACGATGAGCGTCATTTTGGCATGCACCTTCAATCCCGGGATGCCGTAGATCACGTGGCAGCCGGCCGTTTCGAGCTCCCTGGCCCATTTAATATTATTTTCCTCATCGAACCGCGCCTTGATCTCCAGCAATATCGTGACCTGCTTTTTATTGGCGGCCGCTTCTTTCAAAGCGCTGATGATGGCGGAATCCTTGCTGGTGCGATAAAGGGTCATCTTGATCGCCAGCACCTTTTCGTCCCGGGCGGCCGCGCGCACCAGCTCGACCGTCGGCTCGAAGGATTCATACGGCACGTGGATAATAAAATCCCCGCTTTTGATTTTGTCGAAAATATTATCGAATTCGAGTTTGCGCGGGACATAGCCGCGGTAGCACAACTCCGGCTTGTCGACTTTGCGGATCATCTCAAAAAGACAGGTCAGGTCCAGGTGACCGCCGATGCGCACCGTTTCTTCCTTGGCGAAGTTAAGGCCCTGGCAGAGCATATCGAGGAGTTCCTCACCGCATTTTTCACCGACCTCCAGGTACACGAGCTTGGCCAGCGTCCTTTTTTTTACTTCGCTCTCGATCAATTTCAGCAGATCCGGCGTAAAATCCTCTTCCGCGCTCAATTCGCTGTCCCGGATCACGCGGAACAGAGAAAATCCGTTGATCTTGTACCCCTTAAAAAAAACATGTACGTTTTCCCGGATGATGTCTTCGATCAGGACAAAAATGTATTCGTTTTTCCTGGAAGGAATCCGTACGACGCGGGGAATATTCTTAGGGATCGGAATGACGGCCAGAAAGCTGTTGGCTTTGCGTTTGATATGAACGGCGAAGGCCATGGTCCGCGACGGTAATACGGGAAAAGGGTGCCCCGGGTCCACGCCCAGCGGCGTCATGACCGGATAAAGGCTGGTTTCAAAATATTCCTGGATGAACCGTTTCTGTTCTTTGCGCAGATCGGAAACGTTTTCAACGCGGATATTCTGCCGGGCCAGTTCGTTGGCGCAGATCCCGCGGTAGATCTCATACAACTGTTTGATCAATTCCCGGGCCTGTTTGCCGATCTGTTCCAGGAGTTCCTGGGGATAATAGCCTAAATGGTCCGGCTTGTTGATGTCCGAATTTTTTAAATTCAGCAAAGCCGCCACGCGCACCATATAAAATTCATCCAGATTATTGACAAAAATGGCGAGAAACCTCAAACGTTCCAGCAGGGGGTTATCATGGTCAAGGGCCTCGTTCAAGACCCTCTGGTTGAACATCAGCCAGCTGATATCCCGCGGGATAAATTTTTCTTTTTCCGGGAATTCTTTTTTCATCGGTTCATGCCGGCTGCTTTTTGACCAGCAGATTGAGCTGGCTGCCGGAGATCTCCTCAAAGAGCTGCTTGCGGTCCTTGAAAGAGATCTTCTCGAGGGCGAAATTATCGTTTGAATAAACGACCAGCGTCAATCCGCCGCCTGGATTCGCCTGGATTTCCAGCTTCTTCACCTTCTGCTTGTGCGCGCTGTCGAGCGCGTTAGCGACCCGCAGGATCGAGGCCAGTTTCTGGACCAGTAGCTGCTCGTTTAACGGCAGACCGCCGTAAAAATAGTGCGTCTTTTGCGGGTGGGCCTTGCGGTGATAACGCGCGATACAGGCGATGCATTTAATCTCCTGCGGGGAGAGCCGGAAAAAGCTCAAGGAGTTAATAATATACTCCGTGTGCTTGTGGTGGGAACGGTTGTTGATGAACATGCCGATATTATGCAGATACGCCGCCAGCAAAAGATACAAAAGGTCGTTGTCCTGGAGTCCTAAAACGCCTTTCATCTGATTGAACAATTGTTCGGCCAGGCTGGCGACCTGCCTGGCGTGTTTGAGGTCCGACCCGTACAAAGAACAGATAAATTTGGCCACGGAAACCAGCTGGTTGGTCTTGTTATATTTTTCCGCCAGATCGAACCCGAAGATCGTGTTGGCCAACAGCGCTTCGGACAAAGACGTCTCCAGCAGAAAAATGGAGCGTTTCTTGATCAGTTTGAACAGTTTGTTGACGACCAGAGCGTAACAATCAATCGTGTCGGCGATATCGGGCGGAACATTATTTTTCCCGGCAAGTTCATCAGGGCCGCTGCGCATCACGCGGGCCAGTAACTTTCTGGATTCCCGGAATTGCAGCGGAAAGAATTCCTCCTCGCGTTTGAGGTTGGGCAAAATTTGCGGCAGTGCCGCGGAATAGCTTTCGTCAATGAGCAGGATGTCATCGAGCTTGATGGCGGGGATGCTTCTTTTGAGGTTGGTAACCTCGTTCTCGACATACTCCTCCAGCGCCTCGTAGACTTCCCTTTGGCTCCCTTCCACCATGTTCTTGAACTGTTTGAGGCGCAGCGTCCCGATGGGGATCCCGAAATTAAAGAGCGTAAAGCCTTTTTCCAGGATGGATATATCCAGGCTCCCGGCGCCGATCTCGGCGATCAGCAGGTTCTTTTCGTTGATGGGATATTTTTTCTTGAGTTTATAAGACAGGAAAGCGTCGATGAAATAAACGACGTCACCGACATTCAGGACCTCGATCTTGAAGCCCGTTTTGCGCTCAACCGTGTCCAGGAAGATGTCCCGGTTCTCGGCTTCGCGCACCGCGGTTGTCGCGATCACTTTCGTTTCCGTGACCTCGTACTGCTTGATCAGCGTTTTATACTTTTCCAGGACATGGATGATCTCGTTGAAGATCTCCTGGGAAATTCGTCCCTTATAAAAGGTGTTCTGGCCGATGGCGACCACATTTTTCAGGGATTCCAGGATCTTGATGTCATCCCCGGCTTTTTCCCCGATGACCAGTTTGGTGGAATTGGACCCGATGTCGATAACCGCGGCACGCATTGACGCACTCCTTTGGAAGGGATCATCAGATATATATAGTAGTATAAAGTGAGCTATTTGTGAAGGGTCTGTGAACTTCCGGTGAATTTTGGTTAAAGCAGGTTACCGATGAACAAATCTTCCAGAATGCCCTGAATCAGACACTGACTTTAATTTCCTTTGACCGTCCGAATATCCAGCTTGGCTATGCCCAGCCCGTTCAGCAGGTCCAGCGCGTCGATGACCCGCTGAAAATAGGTCGCTTTGTCGACGCTGATGACAACGGTTTCCTCGGGATTTTCTTTATGCAAAACAGCCACCTTCTGCTCCAGCTCTTTCATCGTAACAATCTCATCGTTAAGATAAATGATCCCTTCATTGGAAATGACGATATCGATGGTTTCCATCCCCGACATGCTGCTGGCGCGGGTGGATTGGGGAAGGTTGATCCTTATCGAAGGCGTCAGGATATGGCTGACCGTCACGATAAAAATAATGAGCAACACCAGGCTGACATCGACCAAGGGGATGACGTTGATCTGCGCGAGGATCTCGTCTTCTTCACTTGCCCTGTGCCGCAAAGACATGAGCGCCTCTTTCTTCTTTTCTGGGAAAAGAAATGAGCAGGAACTGGGCAAAATTTTCGGAGGATATAACGATCTTCTTGATTGCCCGGACAAAATAATTGTACGCCGCGGCGGCCGGTATGGCGATGAATAATCCCAGCGCGGTCGCCACCAGCGCCTCAGAGATCCCGGCCATGACCATGTTCTCGCCCTGTTTGCTCAAGGAAAGTCCGTGAAAAGCGTTGATGATCCCCAGGACGGTGCCCAAGAGCCCGAGGAACGGGGCGATGCTGACAACGGTCCCTAAAAATGCCGTGCGGCTTTCCAGCCGCAGCTTTTCTTGCGACAAAACAACCGATAAATAATCTTCGACAGCATCTCCATTTTTAAGGGCGTAACTTATGATCCGACGGCCCACGTCGGCCGAAGAAGAATGGTCTTTTTCCAACAATGCGATAAGTTCTTCCCATTTCCCATCGTGCAAAAATTTTTCCATTTTCCTAGTCAGCGCGTCCATATTCCCTTGTTTTTTCTTAAGAAAATAGAACCTCTCGCCAATGATCGCCCAGGAAAGCACGGAAAGCAGGACCAAAAGATAAAGGATCCATTCCGTTCCCAGCAAGGATATCGATAATAATTTTTGAGTTATCATGAACCTGCGGCCTTTCCTTATTTATCGCCTGCGGTATCCACCGCCGCCGCGGCGGGAAAATCTTTTGTTGGTCCAGGAACCGCCGCGCGCGCGGACCTGCGAAAATTGCGCCGCGGGCACCTCCGGATGGCTGGAGATCGGCAAGGACACCTTGATAAGCCGCTCAATATTGGCCACATCCTCTTTTTGGTCCGAGGTGGCAAAAGAGATCGCGTGCCCGGGACATCCGGCGCGGCCGGTGCGCCCGATACGGTGCACGTAATTCTCGACATCATCCGGAAGGTCGTAATTGATGACCAGCTCGATGCCTTTGACGTCGATGCCGCGGGCGGCGATGTCAGTGGCAACGAGCACGCGGTATTTTCCTCTCTTGAAACCTTCCAGCGCTTCGCGCCGCTGGGATAACGAACGGTCGGAATGGATCTCCGCGGCCCG
>MHGM01000040.1 GCA_001805565.1 Omnitrophica WOR_2 bacterium RIFCSPHIGHO2_01_FULL_52_10 | reverse complement strand
TCATGGCCCTGATCTGGTCGTCGCTTAACTGTTCAATCTTGTTGATCTCGTGGGAGGTGCGGAACCCGTCGAAAAAATGGAGAAAAGGCACCCGGGACTCCAGGGTCGCGGCCTGCGCGATCAGCGCGAAGTCCATCGTTTCCTGCACGTTGCTGGAGGCCAGGAGGGCAAACCCCGTGGCGCGGACGGCCATCACGTCTGACTGGTCGCCGAAGATCGACAAGGCCTGGGCGGCCACGGAACGGGCCGCGACGTGAAAAACGGTCGCTGTCAGTTCACCGGCGATCTTGTACATATTGGGGATCATCAACAGCAGCCCCTGGGAGGCGGTGAAGGTCGTCGTTAACGCCCCGCGCTGCAGGGCCCCGTGGACCGTCCCGGCGGCACCGGCCTCGCTTTGCATTTCCTGGACGAGGGGGACCGTTCCCCAGATGTTCGTCTTGCCGGCCGCGGTCCACTCGTCCAGCAGTTCCCCCATCGGCGACGACGGGGTAATGGGATAGATCGCGGCCACTTCATTGACGCGCAGGGCCACATACGCGGCCGCTTCGTTACCATCGATTGTCACTCGTGTTTTGTTCGACATAAAAAAATCCCGGTCAATCCTGCTTTATCCCGGATTTTTCAGTAGAAAAATCCGGGATAAGTGTCTATTATAGCAATAATCCCGATAAATCAACCTAAATTGTGGACCGCGGCGACGCGTTCATCAGTTTTTCTTTTTGCCGGCGGGTGAACTGTTTGATCTTGCGTTCCGCGGTCACAGCAAGCTTATAATAACAGTACTTGCGCGCGTAGACAAGCTCCACGGGACGCTTGCCACGTAAATATTTCGCGCCCCTTCCTTTGTTATGCAATTCGACACGTTTCTTAAGGTCGCCGGTACTGCCCGTGTAATACGTCCCGTCGGCGCAGACGACGATGTAGACGTGGAACGTGCCCTGCCGCTGAAACTTTCGCCGCTTTTTCCCGCGAGTCTTCATTATTTTTGCAACTAGAGTTTAGTCATAAGTCGTAAGTCGTAAGTCGTAAGTGGCGACTTACGACTTTATTTTCTCACAATCTGGCTCAAAAGAAACGCCTCGTGCAGGACATTCCAGATTTGATCGGCATCCTGCGCATCAAGGATATCTTTTCGCGTCTGTTCGCTGGTCATCGTTCTGGCGATCGAAGATAAAATCTGCACCTGGACTTCATCCTGGTGCTCCGGCGTCAAGATCAAAAAGATAAATTGCGCGGGTTTGCCATCGGGCGAGTTCCATTCGATGCCCGCCGGCGAGCGCCCGAACACAATGAGCGGGCGACGCAACGCGGCCAGCCGCGCGTGAGGCACGGCGGTCCCCTCCTCCATGGCCGTTCCCATCAAATGTTCACGTTCGAGAACGGGTTTATAAAAACTTTCCGGGTCAACGGCGTCTTCCTGTTCCGCGGCAAGGTCACATAATTTTACGATGGCCTCATCCTTCTGAAAAACCTTTAAATCGGCGCTCACGCCGCGCCGGGTAAAATATTCCAGGATGCTGATCGCCCGGCGTTTTTCCAGGGCATGGCTTAACCACGGTCCGACGATGATCGACGAGATGACCGCGCTAAAGACGACCGCCACAAAAACAGGCTCGGAAATCAGGCGATACTGATAGGCGATCAACCCGATGACGATCTCCATGGACCCGCCGGGGATGTGGGCGATGGCGACCGGCAAGCGGTTGGATTTCGGGAGTTTTGCCAAGCCAACGCCCAGCCACGCGCCCCCGAATTTTCCCGCCACGCTGATCAAGCTGACGAATGCCACGATGAACGGGTCGAAATTGCTCAAAAAGTCGACCTTTAGTCCGATACTGACGAAAAAAAGCGGTACAAAGATCGCGTATACCATGTGCGAAATGACCTGGCGCGTGCGCTCGGGGATGGCCTTGACCTCCCCGGCCATGATCCCGGCCAGGAAAAATCCAAACAGCGCGTGGATGCCGAGCTTCTGGGTCACCGCCCCGCACGCAAGCCCGAGAAGCCAGAGCATGGTCAGCGGCGCCGCTGTCAGGCTGGTCTGTCTCGCCTTGATCTTTGAAAATACAAAGTCGACCAGATGGCGGCCGAAGGTCAGGCAGAAAAAGGTGAACCCCAGCGTCAGGCCCAACAGTCCCGCCAGTTTCAGCCCGTCGACCCCGGTCTGCGCGAACAACCCCAGGGTCACGCTAAATACCAGCCAGCCGATGATGTCATTGACGGAAAGCGCGGAAACGATCAGAAATCCCAGGTCGGTTTTCGCGATGCGCAGATCGTGCAGGGCCCGGGCGGTAATAGGCATGGCGCTGATTGTCATGGCCGTCGCCATAAAAAGCGCGAAGATCCACCGCCGGGATGGATCAATCAGATAGTGATCAGGCAAAAACAGACAGGCCGCGAACGAAATGGTCATAGGCACGACGATGTCGGTCAAGGCGATCATCAGGGCCTCCCCGCGCTGGCGCCAGGCGCTGGAGAAATCGACCTCGAGGCCGGTATTTAAAAGAAAGAAAAACAACCCCACCCAGGCCATTGTCTCCAGCATGCTGCGCTGGATCACGTCATCCGGAAAAATGAATCCGTGCGCCCCGGGCAGGAAACGACCGAGCACCGTCGGGCCCAGAAGCAGACCGACCAGCATTTCGGCGGTGAAGGCGGGCTGTTTCCAGCGCGTGAACAGATCCGCCACGCCTTTGGAGAGGACAAGCAAAAGAAAAACCTGGATCAGAAAAACAAACAGGTGATGTTCATTGAGGATGCTCATGACAGGCGCAGTATAACATAATTTTTATTATTTCCCTTATTGAATCTTCGGTTTTTGTCTATTATACTTATATTAACTACCTATCCATGCCTATACCCATAAAACATTCCAGGTTCCCCAGCAAAAACGCCCAACACACGCTGGAATACATGGTCCTGTTGATCCTCATCATGGCCGGGATCATCATCGGCGGGCCCTACGCCATCCGCTCCTGGAACGCCCAGGTCAAGGGCTGGGAAGATTCGGCAAGAGATTCCATGACCGACCCACTCATAAATACGCCATCCCCATGACCCTGATCATGGCCAGCATCAAAGAATAAAAAAGGTCAAGTCTCTGCCTGGCCGCGCCTTGGTTCAATGAACCAGGACACTACACTCCGGGAGTTCTGCGGCCAACTGAACATCGGGAAGGAGTCCTGCCGTGATCAAAATAAGAAACGTTACTTTGAGCGCCGAAGACGCGGCCATCGCGAAAGCGCGTCTTAAGGCCCAGAAAGAAGGCAAATCCCTGAACATAAAATTTCGGGAATGGCTGCGGCAATACGTCAACCCCAAAGACCATGTCCAGAATTATGGAAATCTAATGGACTCGCCCAAGCATATCCGCGCCGGAAGAAAGTTCTCGCGAGAAGAAGCGAATGAAAGATAGATATTTCATCGACACCACCTTCACCCGTAAAGAGCACCTGGCCTACCTTGAAGAGGTCCTGGAGCCGCTTTGTGCTGTACATTCCAGTGTTGATCTTTATCGCAAGGGGATCCTCATGCGGGGAGAAACGGGGTTTTCTTACTATGACTCCTTAATTCTCGCAGCGGCCCTGGACGGCGGTTGTCAGCTTCTTTATTCTGAAGATTTACAGCACAATCACAGAGCAGCCGGAGTCAAAATTGTCAATCCGTTCCAGGGATAGAAATCAATTCGCCGTCAGGACGCCGCCGGTGGACATGGTGAAGCTACGGGTGCCGTGGCTGGAACTGAACGGAGCGGCCGTGATCGCGTAGGTATAACCGGTGAGGGTGCCCGCGGTATAGTTAAACCCGCTGTGCGGCTGGCTGTCGAAAAAATCGGTCTGCAAGTAAGGCGGGGCGTCAGCGAGCAGCGAATCGGTGTCGGCGGGATACGCGCCGTGGACGATCATATAAATTTCGAGGGCATTGCTGATGGCCTTGAGCGTCGACTGCGCGATGGCGTCATTGGCGTTGAGGCGGCTGCGCAGGACATTAGGCAAGAGCACGAGCGCGGATACCAGAGCGATAATGCCCACCGTCACCAGGATCTCTACCAGAGTAAATCCACGCCGTGTTTTCATGATAGTTGCAGAATACCATGCCCCCCCAAAAGGGACAAAAGTGATTTATCAAGATTTTAAGATTTATTTTCAACAATATTAATTTATCAACCCGAATTGTTTTAGCCGCCGGATGAGTTCTTTCTGCCACAGTCCCCCTTTATCCAGCGGAGTATAGATCAGGTCCAGATATTTTGTCGGCCAGTGGAAACTTTGCTGGTCGTAAAAAAGCGCGAACACCCTGTCCCTACCGAGCTTGCCGACCCAGTAACCCAGGTGAAAAACGACCTGCTGGTCCGCGCGCAGGACGGCATCTCTGGGCTTGCCGTCTTTGGGGTACACCCAGTCGTCGGCGGAAAGGATCGCCACGACGAACTGAATGCCGGGATAAGCGGCGACAAATTCCGCCAGCGGTTTCTCGGCATATTTTTTATCCTGCATCACCAGCGGCTTGATGCCAAGGTCCTTGATGACGGATACCACCTGCTTGTTCGTCACCACGTGACGCCCGTACGTGACGCAGACCCGTTCTTTCTGCCGGTCATCTTCGGCGGGAAACGCCAGACCACCGGATAATATCTCTTCAATCGGATTCTCCTGAGTCATTTAAAAATTCCTTTATCGACTTCCCCAGTCATGATGACACCATTTGTATCTTCGAGTTCGACATTGATTAATTGGTTGGCCAGGACACTCTCCGACTTGACCGCCACGCGTACATAATTATCCGTCAGGCCGCTCCACTCTCCTTTTTTATTTTCTTCGAAAAGGACGCTCTGTCGCGTGCCCAAAAGCGCTCCATAAAACATCCGGCGTTTACGCGCGCTTAGATCCCGTAATATTTGACTGCGGCGCTCGATCACCTCTGCTGGAATTTTATCCGAGGACGGTAACTTGCCGCTGTGGGCCATTTGCCGCCGGGAATAGCTAAAAACATGGGCATAATCGATGGGCCATTCCCGTAAATTTCTCGCCGAACGCTCAAACTCTTCTTCCGTCTCACCGGGAAATCCAACGATCATATCTGTTCCTATACATATCTGCGGCACCCGTTCATCGGCCATGCGGATAAATCTTTCAAATTCTTCCGTTGAATATTTTCGCTTCATCGTCTTTAAAATTGTATCGCTGCCGCTTTGCAATGGGATGTGCAGGTGCCGGCAGAGTTTCGTCCGCCCGGCCATTTTATGGATCAATGATTCCGGAATAGTGGTTGGTTCAATGGATGAAACGCGGACGCGGGCAAGCCCTTCGATCTGTTCCAAAGCACTGATAACATCCATGAGCGTATAATCTTTATACCGATACGTCCCCACATTGATGCCGGTCAAGACAACCTCTTTGTGGCCGGCAGCGGCCAGGGCGCGGGCTTCCCGTAAAATATCTTCAAATTCCCGGCTGCGCGCGCGTCCACGGGCGTAGGGGATCACGCAAAACGAGCAGAAAAAATCACACCCGTCCTGAATTTTTAAATTCGCCCGGCGGTGATGACGGTCAACGCCAGTTACCGGAATCGTAAAACTATCGCGCGGGATCGTCGGCGTGATGACCTGCGCCGCCGCTGCCTCCATTGTTGACTGCAGAATAAAAGAAAGCTCCATCTTGCGGCCGTTGCCGATCACCCAGCGCACGCTGGGAAGCTCAAGCAATTTCCCTTTGTCCATCTGCGCTTGGCAACCAATAAGCGCGATGCGCGCCCGGGGATTAAGACGATTGACCTTATGGACGAGCCGCCGGGTATCCGTGTCGCCCCCGGCGGTCACCGTGCAGGTATTGATCACAACGACATCCGCGGGCTCTGCAAAATCAACAAGATGAAACCCATCGGCTTCGACCGACCGTTCCAGTACGGCCGTCTCACTCTGGTTTAACCGGCAGCCCAAGGTATAGAAAGAGATGGTCAGTTTTGACATAGATTAAAGTCCTGGCAATCCGGAAACCCCATTATGCAGCCCACAGTATACCGATGGAAAATCGAAAAAGCAATGAGTTTACAATTGCCGTGAAGTCGTATATAATTTCACCTAATGAAAATCGGATCCATAGATATCGATAAACCCATTATCCTGGCGCCCATGGAGGACGTGACCGACACGGCCTTCCGGGTCATCTGCAAACGCCTGGGCGCGGACATCGTCTACACGGAATTTACCAGCAGCGAGGCCATTATCCGCGGGATCCCCAAGGCCCTGCACAAGATCGAGATCGTGGAAGAGGAACGCCCGGTCGCCATTCAACTTTTTGGCGGCATCGAGGATTCCATGGCCGAGGCCGCGCGCCGGGCCGAGAGTTTCGGGCCGGATTTCATCGACATCAACTGCGGTTGCTGGGTCAAGAACCATGTCGCGCACGGACACGGGGCCGCGCTCTTGAAAGATCTCCCGCGCTTTGAAAAAATCGTGCAAGCAACCGTTAAAGCGACCAAGCTCCCGGTCACCGTGAAAACCCGTCTGGGGTGGGACACCAGCAGTATCGTGATCGAAGACGTTGCGCGCATGGTCGAGCAATCCGGCGCCAAAGCGATCGCCATCCACTGCCGCACGCGCAGCCAGGCCTACACCGGCAAGGCGGATTGGCATTGGCTGGAGAAGATCAAAAAAGTGGTCACGATCCCCGTCATTGGTAACGGCGACGTCGTCACCCCGGAAGACGCGCAGCGGATGTTCTCCATCGGCTGCGACGGTGTCATGATCGGCCGCGGCGCCCTCGCCAACCCCTGGATCTTCCGTCAAGCCAGACACTACCTGCGCACCGGAGAGCACCTGCCGGCACCGACCCTGGAAGAACGCATCAGTTTGTGCATCGAACATTTAAAACTATCCGTGCATCATAACGGTCTGCGCGATGCCATCATCCCATTTCGAAAATACTATCTGGCGTATCTTAAAGGTATCCCCCGCGTCCACAAGCTCCGGCAGGAATTGATGCAACTCGCCGATCTGGACAAGATCATCGATTGCCTTCACGAGTTTTTGACACACAACGCGCATGAGGTCCATTCCACATAATCGGATATTGCTGTTTTTTGCGGTCATCTTCCTGCTGGCCGGCACGGTCCAGGCGGAAACCATCCGCCTCAAATCCGGACTGGTGGTCGAAGGAACCGTTGTCGCCCGCACCCCGGACGCCGTCAAGATCGATACCGGCATCGGCGTTCTGATCACATATTATCTTGATGAAATTGAGGAGATTATCACCGCGCCCGCGCCACCGCCGGGATCGGACCAGGCGCCGGCATCTCCAGTACCGACCGATTTGCCGGCAGCGACACCTGTTAATGCCGCCCAGGCCCCTGTCTCCATTGTTCCGCCTCAGCCGCCCCTGAA
>MHGM01000039.1:12854-12996 GCA_001805565.1 Omnitrophica WOR_2 bacterium RIFCSPHIGHO2_01_FULL_52_10 | reverse complement strand
GGATGATCGATCCCTTCTGGATGGCGGCCTCCTGCATCGATGAGGCGATCCGTCAGATCATTGCCGTTGGCGGGGATATCCGGCAGATCGCGGTCCTTGATAATTTTTGCTGGGGCAATCCGGACAAACCGGATCGTTTGGG
>MHGM01000039.1:7274-12761 GCA_001805565.1 Omnitrophica WOR_2 bacterium RIFCSPHIGHO2_01_FULL_52_10 | reverse complement strand
CACCCGGAATGGGAAATCCCTGGCGATCCCCGGAACGGTCTTGATCTCCGCCGTCGGCATCATCAAGGACGTGACCAAAACGGTCACGATGGATTTCAAGAATCCGGGAAATCTCATTTATTGCGTTGGGACAACATATGATGAATTGGGGGGATCGATTTATCTGGATACCTTCGCAGAAGGCCTGTTGGGCAATACAGTTCCAAAGGTCAATTTCCAGCAGGGTAACAAGATATTCGCCGCTGTTTCCAAGGCGATCCAAAGCGGGTTGGTCCGTTGCGCGCACGATTGTTCGGAAGGCGGCCTTGGTGTCGTTTTGGCGGAAATGGCCTTTAGCGGCGGGTACGGCGCGACGGTGCGGCTGGATAAAGTCCCTTATAAAGGGAAAACCAGGCGTAACGATACCGTTTTGTTCGCGGAATCCAATTCGCGATTGGTCGTCGAGATAGAACCGAAGAATCAGAAGAAATTTGAGCGGCTGTTCCAGGGAGTGGCGTGCGCCGTGATCGGGGTGGTGGACCAGACGCCGGGGCTCGTCGTCTACGGTCTTAACGGAGAGGTTTGCGTTCATTCTACGCTGGATGTTTTGAAACAGGCCTGGCAGCGACCGCTGCAGGGCTGACAGGGTTGGTAGAGCAGCGCATTCGTGAAGCCCCGCGGGTTCTAACCCGCGGGGCGCCCTTCGACTCCGCTCAGGATCCCTCGCGAAGGTGTCCCGAGCTTGTCGAGGGAGAATCCTGAACCAGGTCCGGTTCAGGATAAAATAGATTTGTAATCGCAAGGAGTCTTTTATGAAGAAGCAAAAGCAGCACCGGGACGTCGCGGAAGATTTTAAGCTGGAAGACCCATGGCGGGTTTTTCGTATCATGTCGGAATTTGTCGACGGCTTTCACGAACTTGCCGAGATCGGGCCGGCGGTGAGTATTTTCGGTTCTTCCCGAACGAAAAGAACACAGCAATGGCATAAACTGGCGGACAAAACGGCCGCGCTTTTGGTCAAGGAAGGTTACGCCGTCATTACCGGCGGCGGCCCGGGCATCATGGAAGCGAGCAACAAAGGCGCTGCCAGCGCCAAGGGGCAATCCATCGGCCTTAATATCGATCTGCCGTTTGAACAAAAGCCCAACCGTTACATCAATCATTTGATCAACTTTCACTATTTCTTCTCGCGCAAAGTGATGTTCGTCAAATACGCCAAGGCGTTTGTCATTTTCCCGGGAGGATACGGAACGCTGGATGAATTTTTTGAAAGCATTACGCTTATCCAGACCCAGCGCATGGAAAAATTCCCCGTCGTGCTTTTTGACGGAGGGTATTGGCACGGGCTGATCGAGTGGCTGCGCAAAACCGTTTTGAAGGCCGCTAACATCGATCCGCAGGATCTGGATATTTTCAAGATCGCCGATACGCCGGAAGAAGTCGTCAAGATCATCCGGGATTTTTACAAGAATAAACGTAAGTAGAGCATAAAAATCTATGAGCCAGGGCAAGGTCAAGGTCATTGTTTTAAGGACAGCCGGGACCAACTGTGACGCCGAAACCGTGTTCGCTTTTGAAAGCTGCGGGGCTCAGGCGCGGGCGGTCCACATCAATCAATTGTTCGACGGGCGCGTGTGTTTGCATGACGCGCATATCCTCGTCATCCCCGGCGGGTTCACGTACGGCGACGACATTGAATCTGGACGGATCCTTGCCAACGAACTGCGGCTACGCCTGGGCGAAGACCTTTGCCGGTTTATCGGTGATGGGAAGTTAATGCTCGGTATCTGCAACGGATTTCAGGTCATGGTCAAAGCCGGCATCCTTCCGGGTCCGCTGGACGCCCAGGAAGATAAAGCGTATGATTCCTCCTCCCAAAGGGAGCCTATCGGGGCGCAAAAAGCGACTTTGATCAATAACGATTCTGGAAAATTTGAGGACCGCTGGTGTCATTTAAAGTCTGAAGGCAAAAGTGTTTGGACGGAAGGGGTGGGGAGTGTCGTTTATTTTCCCGTTGCTCATGGTGAAGGAAAATTTATCGTGCAAGATCAGAATGTATTAAAAAAATTGCAAGACAACGGCCAGATCGTGTTTCGCTATTGTAATCCAAATGGAGGCAAGCCCGCTTATCCGGAAAATCCCAATGGGTCTGCGGACGACATCGCTGGCATCACCGACCGAACCGGCCGTATCCTGGGCCTGATGCCGCATCCGGAACGGCATTTTCTTTTTACCCAGCATCCATTTTGGACCAGGCTTAAACCCAACGGCCGCTTCGGCCAGGGGGCGAAGATTTTTGAGAATGGCGTTCAATACGCGAAGAAGAGTTTATTATGAGCGCGATAACGTATAAAACAAGCGGTGTGAATATTAACGAAGCCAACGTATTCGTCAAGGCGATCCAGAAGGATATCGCCGGGACGCTGAACCCTTCGGTCCTGCGCGACCGCGGCGCTTTCGGCAGTCTGTTCGCTCTGGATTTGAAAAAATACCGCCACCCCGTGCTGGTCTCTTCGACGGACGGGGTGGGGACGAAACTTCTCGTTGCCAAAGTAGCGGGAAAGCATGATACCGTCGGGATCGATCTGGTGGCCATGAACGTCAATGATATCCTTTGCGCAGGAGCACAACCTTTGTTTTTTCTGGATTATATCGCCTGCGGCCGGCTGGACACAAAAGTTTTAAAGGCAGTGGTTCAGGGGATCACCGATGGTTGCAAGATGGCCGGATGCGCCTTAGTCGGCGGCGAAACCGCCGAAATGCCGGGGATGTACGCGGCCGATGATTATGACCTAGCCGGTTTTTCCGTCGGGGTCGTTGAAAAAGATAAAATTATCAATGGATCTCGTATTCAGACGGGAGACCAGGTCATCGGATTGCCTTCGAGCGGCGTGCATTCAAACGGATTTTCTTTGGCCCGGAGGGTTTTTTCTTTAAGCGAACAAAAGAAGCTGGCGCCGGAATTGTTAAAACCGACCCGGATCTATGTCCGGGAAGTTTTACCGCTGATCCGTAAATTTTCGATTAAGGGCATCGCGCATATCACCGGCGGGGCGTTTTATGAGAAATTGACAAAGATCCTTCCTGCCGGAAAATGTTTTGCCATAGATCGAGGAAGCTGGCCGGTGCCAAAAATATTTCAAATTATACAAAAAAAGGGTACAATAAACGATCACGAAATGTTCCGCACATTTAATATGGGAATAGGATTGGCGATCGTTGTCGCGGCCAAGGACGTTTCGGTGGTACGGACATTCCTGCGACGACAGAAGACCCGGCATTATCTCATCGGTGAAGTCGTTAACGACAAGAAAAATAAAGTCATTTTCAACTAGCCCTTCGATGCTTCGACTTCGCTCAGCATGGTTCGAAGCATGGTGAGCGATGTCGAAGCACTGGCGATTAAAGAGGAAAACGGTATGAAGGTCCTTATTATTGGTTGTGGCGGGCGGGAACACGTTTTGGCCTGGAAATTGAAGAAAAGTCCTTTGGTCAAGGAGATCTACTGCGCGCCGGGAAACGGCGGCATCGCTGCCCTCGCCCAGTGCGTTGACATCGAGGCCGCCGATATCGAACGGCTGGCCGCTTTCGCAAAGGAAAAGAAAGTCGATCTGACCGTCGTCGGCCCGGAGGCTCCTCTGGTCGGGGGGATCGTCGATTTTTTTGAGCAGCAGAATTTGAAAATCTTCGGCCCCAGCCAGAAGGCCGCGCGGCTGGAAGGAAGCAAGGTTTTCGCCAAAGAGTTCATGCGTAAATTCAACATCCCGACGGCGCCGTTTAAGGTATTTGACGATAAAGATGAGGCCATGGAATTTTTGGCCGTTTCGCCGTTGCCTTTGGTCGTCAAGGCCGATGGCCTGGCCTCCGGTAAGGGTGTTATCGTGTGCAACAAGATTCAGGAAGCCCGCGACGCGGTCGAGCAGATCATGGGGCAGAAGATCTTTAAGGAAGCGGGTTCCAAGATTATTATCGAAGAATGCCTTATCGGTGAAGAAGCCTCGATCCTGGCCATCAGCGATGGAAAGAATTACGTGATCCTGGATTCATCGCAGGACCACAAACGGATTTTTGATGACGATCTCGGGCCTAATACCGGCGGTATGGGCGCGTATTCGCCGGCGCCGGTCATTACCGAGGAGCTTTTGCGCAAGATCGGCATGCAGATCGTTGATCCGGTCATCCGCGGGATGCACAAGCAGGGGACACCGTTTAAAGGGGTCCTCTACGCGGGACTTATGATGACCGACGAAGGGCCTATGGTCCTGGAATTTAACGTCCGTTTCGGCGATCCGGAAGCGCAGGCCATTTTGCCGCGCATGAAAAACGATCTGGCAGAGATTTTGCAGTCGAGCTGTGAAGGGCACTTGGAGAAAGTCAAGATGGACTGGGACAAGCGTAGCTGTGTCTGCGTTGTGATGACCTCCGGAGGTTATCCGGGTGAGTGTGCAACGGGAAAAGAGATCAAGGGACTCGATACGATCAGGGACAACCATACGATCGTTTTTCACGCCGGCACGAAAAAGAAAGACAGCAAGATCGTCACCGCGGGTGGGCGTGTGCTGGGGGTAACAAGTTTGGGAGAAACGATCGAACAGGCCATTGAGCGCGCGTATAACGCGATAGAGAAGATCAGGTTCGACCGGTGCTTTTTCCGGCGTGACATCGGGGCCAAGGCGCTGAAACATTTGCATCCCGCGCCGTCGCAGACGGGTATGCGCAGGTAAAGAATTGCAAAATGTTTAATAACCAAATTCCAAGCACCAAATTACAAACAATATCAAAATTCCAATATCTAAACGCTGGTTTGTAGATTTGGTCATTGTGATTTGGAAATTGTTTGTGGTTTGAGATTTGGTTATTGGAATTTAAAGATGAGGAGTGCAACATGAGCAAAATCCAAGTCGCTATTATGATGGGCAGCCAGTCAGACCTTCCGATCATGGAAGAAGCGGCTAATATTTTGAAGGATTTCGGCATCGGGTATGAGATCAAGGTCTTGTCCGCTCATCGTACTCCTAAGGAAACGACTGAATATGCCGAACAATTGCATGCAAAGGGTTTTCAGGCGGTCATTTGCGGGGCCGGAGTTTCCGCGGCTTTGGCGGGAGTGGTCTGCGCGCATACGGATATTCCGGTCATCGGCGTGCCGATTGATTCCTCGCCGCTTAATGGCATGGACGCTCTTTTGTCCACGGTCCAGATGCCGCCGGGTGTCCCGGTCGCTGCCATGGCCGTCGGAAAGCCGGGAGCAAAAAACGCCGCTTTGTTCGCCTTGCGCATGATCGCGCTGCACGATAAGGGGATCGCGAAAAAATTGGCGCAATTTAAGAGCGAGCAACGGCGCAAAATCCTTGATACCAAGCTGACAAAATAAGCGGGTATCGTTGACCGGTATCGTAGCTTGAATCGTTATTCATTGATCGGTGATCGTGACATACCTAGAGGTTTTCGCCGCAACCGAATTTCGATCAACGTTTCCAGCCGCGCCAACCATTAACGTTAACCGAT
>MHGM01000039.1:6891-7244 GCA_001805565.1 Omnitrophica WOR_2 bacterium RIFCSPHIGHO2_01_FULL_52_10 | reverse complement strand
AGAGCTTTATCCGCAGTTTCCGGATCCCAGAAAAATAGCCTATTGCGCGAATGTCCTCCGTAAAGGCGGCCTGGTTGTTTTCCCGACGGAGACGGTTTACGGCGTGGGCGCGAATCTGGCCAATGACGCGGCGATGAAGCGCCTGCGGGAGGTTAAAAAACGCGCGCCGGATAAACCGTTCTCCATCCTGATCTCCCAGGTAGGGCTGATATCCAATTACACTTCGTCCACGGACCCGGCTTTATACAAGTTGATCGATGCTTACTGGCCGGGACCATTGACGGTCGTGGTGCCGGGCAAGCAGGAGGGGCAGACGATCGGCGTGCGCATCCCGGACCATCCGATCGCCTTGC
>MHGM01000039.1:4544-6873 GCA_001805565.1 Omnitrophica WOR_2 bacterium RIFCSPHIGHO2_01_FULL_52_10 | reverse complement strand
AGTGCACGATCGCGGCGCCGTCGGCGAATTTTGAAGGCAACCCGGCGCCGACGACCTGTCAGGAAGCGTTACGGGATTTAGACGGTTTGGTCGATGTCGCCATCGACGGCGGAGGGGCGAAGCTTGGCATCGGCTCTTCTGTCGTTGATCTGGCGCACGGAAGTCCGAAGGTTCTGCGCGATGGCGTGATCAAGCAGGAAGATATCGATCGGGTCGCGAAGAAGAAAAATATCCTCTTCGTGTGTACGGGCAACAGTTGCCGTTCGGTCATGGCGGAATGCCTTTTAAAAAGCATGCTCGCCGGGCGCCAGGACGTGGAGGTCGCCTCGGCCGGGACGGGGGTTTTCCTACAGACAACGGCGAGTTCGGAGACGATTTCCGTTTTGAAAGAAGAGGGGATCGACGCCACGCACCATTTGTCCCGGTCGATCAACACGATCCTGTTGAAAAAATCCGATCTGATCATCGTAATGACGCGCGCCCACCGCCAGCAGGTGCTGGAGCGCGTGCCGGAGGAGGAAAACAGAATTTATTTGTTGAGGGAATTTATCGATACGCCCTCGGGATACCAGATCGAAGTCGACGTGCCGGACCCCATCGGCCAGCCGCATTTTGCCTATAAGGAATGCTTCGCGATCGTCAAAGAAGCGATGCATAAAATTGTCGGGTTGGTTTAATTCATGATCAAAGAGAATGTGATGAAGAAATCAAGAATTTATATTGGCGCGGATCACCGCGGGTTCCCGTTCAAAGATAAGATCGTCAAGCTGTTGGGACGCCGGGGTTACGCGGTCGAAGATATGGGTGCCTGCGATGAGACTCAAGCTTGCGATTATCCCAAGGTCGCTCGTCGCGTCGCCCACGCCGTCGCCAGGACCAGGGGGAGCCGTGGAATTTTAGTCTGTATGTCGGGCATTGGCCAGGCGATCGCGGCCAACAAGGTCCGTGGCGCGTACGCGGCATTGTGTTATAACGCCGAAGCCGCGGCGCTCTCGCGCCGGCACAATAACGCGAATATCCTTGTGCTCGGCGCCAAGTTCGTCAAGGAGAAAGACGTCCCCGGGATTTTAGACGCGTGGTTTGCCGCCGAATTCGAAGGCGGGCGTCACCACAGGCGGTTTAAGCAGATTCAGAGAATTGAGAAGAATTGCCGGATATCCGGGTAACCGGTTATCCGGCTATCCGGAACGTGTGTGAGCAATGACCTCAACCATCGAAAGAAGGAAAACCATGCACCATTTAAAGGAAACCGATCCCGCCATTTATAAGGCGATCATGGAAGAGATTAAACGGGAACAGAATAATCTCGAGTTGATCGCCTCCGAGAATATCGTCTCCGAGGCGGTGCTGGAGGCACAGGGATGTTTGATGACCAACAAATACGCCGAGGGCTATCCGGCCGCGCGCTGGTACGGCGGGTGCGAATTCGTCGACGTGGCCGAACAACTGGCCATCGAGCGCGCCAAGAAACTTTTCGGCGCCGAGCACGTCAATGTCCAACCGCATTCCGGATCGCAGGCGAACATGGCCGTGTATCTGGCGGCTTTGGAATATGATGATACTGTCCTGGCTATGGACCTGGCCTGCGGTGGACACCTGACGCACGGGCTGAAGATCAATTTCTCCGGGCGTTCGTATAATTTTGTCAGTTATAAGGTCAACCCCAGGACTGAAATGCTTGATTACGACGAGATCGAGGCCTTGGCAAAGGAACATAAACCAAAGATGATCGTCTGCGGCGCTTCAGCGTATTCGCGCACCATTGATTTCAAAAGGTTCCGGCAGATCTGTGACAAGGTGGGCGCGTTATTATTTGTCGATATGGCGCACATCGCGGGGCTGGTGGCGGCGGGGCTGCACCCGAGCCCGGTACCTTACGCGGAATTTGTCACGACGACAACCCACAAGACCTTGCGCGGCCCGCGCGGCGGGATGATCCTCTGCCGCGACCAATTCGCCAGGAAAATCAATTCCGTCGTGTTCCCCGGGATCCAGGGGGGGCCTCTGATGCATGTCATCGCGGCCAAGGCCGTGGCCTTTCAGGAAGCATTGAGCAAGGAATTCAAGCAGTATCAAGGTCAGATTATCAAGAACGCCCGGACATTCGCGAAAGAAATGGGGGACCTCGGGTATAGAATTGTCGCTGGCGGAACGGACAATCATCTGTTTATGGTCGATCTGCGTTCGAAAAATATCACCGGTAAAGAAGCGGCGGCCGTCCTTGATAAAGTATCCATCACGGTGAATAAAAACTTGATTCCCTTTGATCCGCAGCCGCCGGTTGTTACCAGCGGCATCCGCATCGGCACCCCGGTGGTCACGACCCGCG
>MHGM01000039.1:0-4537 GCA_001805565.1 Omnitrophica WOR_2 bacterium RIFCSPHIGHO2_01_FULL_52_10 | reverse complement strand
AGAGAAAGAGATGCGCAAGATCGCCGGCTTGATTGACCAGGCGATCGTTCATAAGGATAATGAAGGGAAAATAGCGAAGGTCAAAGCGGGCGTGCACGAGCTGACGGGCGAGTTCCCGATATACAAGGACTTAAATTAAGACAGGTTTGTGTTAAGTGTCATGTGTTATGTGCGTGATACATAAAACATAACACATAAAAGTTAACACCAGCATTGAGGATTAAGTGGCGTGAAGTGTCCATCTTGCGGTTACCAGGAAACAAAAGTCATCGATTCGCGGCTTAATACCGACGGCACTTCGATCCGCCGCCGTCGGGAATGCCTCGAATGCGAAAAGCGTTTCACGACGTACGAATACGTCGAGCAGGTGCCGTTATTGGTCGTCAAGCGCGACGGCCGGAGACAGCCTTTCGACCGCAAGAAGATCATCGCGGGGCTGATGAAGGCCTGCGAGAAGCGGCCCGTGAGCATTGACAAGATGGAGGAAATCACCGGTGAGATCGAACGGGCCATCCAGCGCAAATATGACCGCGAGGTCAATTCCAAAGAGATCGGGGAATTGATCATGGAGAAGCTCGCCGCCCTTGATGAGGTCGCCTATGTGCGGTTCGCTTCCGTTTACCGGCAGTTTCGTGATGTGAACCAGTTTATGAGCGAACTTCAGGGGATGCTTAAAAAAGAGAAAAAATAAAATAGTCGTCAGTCATCAGTCTCCAGCCCTCAGATGAGGACTGAAGACTGACAGCTGACGACTGAGGACTCAAAAATGATTCAAGTAGAGTTAAGCAAGATCATCATCGACGAAAAAAGACAAGACCAGATCATCGTCCTTAAGGAAAAGAACGGCGAGCGCCAGCTCCCGATCGTGATCGGATTCCTGGAGGCCTCCAGCATCAAGATGAAACTCTCCGGGGTGGAGCCGCCACGGCCGATGACGCACGATCTGTTGGTCGCTACGATCCAGGGATTGGACGCGAAACTTGAGCGCCTCATTATCGACAAGATGGTCAATAACACTTTCCACGCCAAGCTGGAATTCAAGACCAAAGACGGGCAGACCAAACTTGTCGACGCGCGGCCGTCCGACGGCATTGCCCTGGCCGTGCGCACCAGCGCGGCGATTTTTGTCGAAGAAGACGTGATCAAGAAGGCGGCCATCACCAAGATCGAGTAAATAAACGGTTACGGTAACGAAGCCCGTTTCGTCATTGGGTAACGGTTAAGTTTACTTGCCGTAACCGAAAGACGTTACCGATGCGGGCTTCCTAACCATAACCTTTTTTCAAATTTTCCAACATGTCCTTCCTTAAAGATTACCCCCAACTTCAAATGATCCGCGATATTGCCCGGCGCCGGAAGGTTGCTGTGCATCTGGTCGGCGGTTTTTTGCGCGATTATTGTCTCGGGAACATCAAGACGGATTTTGATTTCGCCGTTGAGAAAGGCGCCCTGGATTTCGCGCGCCTCTTTGCCCGTCGCATTAAAGGCGCGTATGTTGTGCTGGACCAGGAAAGAGGGTGCGCCCGTGTCGTCAAAAAAAGCGACGGGAAGATCTGGACGTTCGATCTTTCCGACTTCCGCGCCCGAAGTTTCCAACAGGATCTGGCGCGACGTGATTTTACCATCAATACATTGTCGGTGGATCTGGCGAAGTTTAACGGTTCGACAAAGCTGGAAGATGTCCTGGCGGAGGGCAAAGGCGGGCTTAAAGACCTGCGCGCCAAGCGCATCCGCAAGGTTTCGGTCAAAGCGTTTCGCGACGATCCCTTGCGGCTTTTGCGGGCCTTTAGCTTAAGCGCGTTGCTGGATTTCAAGATCGAGCCACAGACATTGGCGCAGATCCGGCGGGAGAAGAATTTGCTGCGCGGGGTCTCTTATGAGCGCGTCCGCGACGAGCTGTTTAAGATCCTTGAGACCGAGCGGGCCGCGGTGACCTTAAAGGCGATGGACAAAGCCGGGTTGCTGGATAAAGTGATCCCGCAGGTCAAGGTGATGTATCATTGCGCGCAAAAGGGAACCTATCATCATTTAGATGTCTGGCCGCATTCGTTGGAAGTAGTGGCGCAATTTGACGGCGTTGTCCGGGAGATGCAAAATAATGCCGATGTCGTTGAATATTTTAACGAGCCGCTGGGTGGAAACCGGACGCGCCGGGCGTTGTTGAAATTGGCCGCGTTGTTGCATGACATCGGGAAACCCGAGACGCGTAAAGAAGCCGGTCAAGGGAAGCTGACCTTTTACGGACATGAACGCGTGGGGAAAAATATCGTCACTCATATCGCCAAAATGCTAAAGCTCTCGACCGGGGAGCGACGCGGGCTTGAGGACATGGTTCTCTGGCATCTGCGCCCCGGCTATTTGTCAAATTTTCAGAGGCCCAGCGACAAGTCCATTTACCGGTATCTGCGCGACGCGCGCCAGGAAGCGGCGGGCATTTTGTTGCTGTCGCTGGCTGACCAGCGCGCTACCCGCGGGCCTTCAAGCACGCCGCGCCATGAGAAGCATCATGAGCGGATCTGCCGGGATGTGCTGAAACTGTATTTCGACAAAAAGAAGGAAAAGCCGTTCGTACGTTTGATCGACGGGCATGATCTGATCAAACAATTGCGGTTGGAACCTTCACCGTTGATCGGAAAGATCTTGGCCGAGGTCACGGAACAACAGGTTTTGGGGAAAATCAAGACCCGAAAAGAGGCTTTGGAATTGGGAAAGAAAATAGCAGGGGAGATCCGATCATGAGCAAAATCGCCTGGGCCCTGATCGCCGTTGTATATGTTTGCCCTTTAAGTCATGCCGACACACCGAAAGAGCGTTATGTGGAATTTGATTATCAAGTCAAGCTTGATCACCTTCCTCCCGGCACTGCACAGTTAAAGATTTGGCTTCCCATCATGCCGGAGAACGATTATCAGAGGATCGAAGACATAGAGATCACCCCCGGGTACAATTCCCGTCTCACTTTTGATGAGACGTATGGGAATAAAATTCTTTACTACGCCTTCCAACCGCCGCAGGCGCCTTTGAGTATCCAAATTTCTTATAAAGTCCGCCGCCGCGAGTATTCCAATAAGCCCGCAGAAAACAGAAAAGTTCAAACTTCCCCGGGGGAGGATCCGGAGGCCCTGGAGCGGTTCTTAAAACCCGATCGTTTGGTCACGATCAGTCCACGAGCCAGGGAATTGGCGTCCGGGATTACTGAAGGGAAAATGACGACGGTCGCAAAGGCGCGGGCCATTTATGATTATGTCTTTACCCACGTTGCTTATGATAAAACGATCCCCGGATGGGGGAGGGGGGATACCGAAAGGGTATGCCTTATCAGGGCCGGAAACTGCACTGATTTTCACTCCCTTTTTATTTCCTTGGCCCGCGCCGGCGGTATCCCGGCAAAATTTGTCATGGGGGTCCCTTTAAGCGAAAAGGACTTCGCCGAGATCCCCGGCTATCATTGCTGGGCCGAATTTTATGATGAGGGCCAGGGCTGGATTCCCGTCGATGTTTCGGAAGCCTGGAAAAATAAAACCAGATATGAATATTTTTTCGGTACTTTGAACCAAAACAGGCTTGAATTCACCCAGGGGCGGGATATCATTTTAGAGCCGTCCCAAAAGGGAGAGCCCTTAAACTATTTTATCTATCCCTATATCGAAGCCGACGGAAAAGAATTTAAGGATTATTCCGTCAAGTTCCAATTCAGAAATGGGGTTCAGAGAATCAGCAAGGCTCAATAAATCTTAATTAAAAAGGCCGTCCGCCTCACCAAAATCATAGATTTTGGCGGGCGAGACGAGCCTCGTCATTTCCTTCTCAAAAGGAAATGAGGAAAAATGACGGGAGGCGGTCATGAAAAAAGTATTCGTCATAACCTTGGGGATGTTGTTGGCATTGAATTTGCCTGGGGGGGCGCGCGCGGCGGAGTACGGCGGGAAAGAACATGGTGGTGTAACGACCAGCGCGCAAGAACACGGTGGCACCACCCAGGCCCAAACACCCAGCACCGAGGATATTCGTAGCGCGATGAAATCGTACGTGGAGGCGGAGTCTCAAAAGACCGGCGGGAATTTCGAGGTTGTTGACCCGGACACAAATCAAACCCGGCAACTGCAGCTGCTTCGCGTCCACGAAAGGGTCGGGAAGACGGGGGATTACTATTATTCCTGCGCCGATTTTAAGGATGTCAACAGCGGTGAAATGCTGGATTTGGATTTGGATGTGGCAGATCAAGCGGGTAAACTTGCGGTCGTTGATGTCCGCGTGCATAAGGTGGGCGGCGAAGAGCGCTATACCTACGACGAAAACGACAACCGCATTCCTTTAGGCGACACCAAAAGCCATTTGGGCACGACGGCGCCGGAAGGCAAGGAGCACGGCGGTTATTGAGCTTTCTTTTCCCAACTTCAAATCTCCCACCAGCGTCAAAGAACTTCAGGGGAGATTTGAAGTTATGTTTATTTAGAGGAAGCTCAATAATAAAAATGAAGACAAAAATACTTGTCACGTTCATAATAATTACCGGAGTTTTTGCGGTGCTTTTCGT
>MHGM01000038.1 GCA_001805565.1 Omnitrophica WOR_2 bacterium RIFCSPHIGHO2_01_FULL_52_10 | reverse complement strand
AATAAGGTGATCCGGTTACCTGGGGACCCGGGACTAGATGATCCGGTGATCAGGGTATCCGGGACATAATGATGTCACGGATACCCGGATCCTCGGATATCCTAGTCCCTGATTCCCGGATGTCCGGATACCCTAAGCAATTAAGAAAGTACTTGTGATCGAGATTTCCCGAAAAGTTGAGCAACTTGCCCCCTCGGGCATTCGCGCGTTCTTTGACCTGGTGTTGGGGATGAAAGACGTGATCTCCCTCGGCGTCGGGGAGCCGGATTTTGTCACGCCTTGGCATATCCGCGAGAAGGCCATCTTCTCCCTGGAGCAGGGATACACGTCGTATACCTCCAACAAGGGGATGCCGGAATTGCGCAGGCAGATCGCCGCTTTCCTTAAAACACGCTACGGGATGAATTATGATTTCGACGAAGAGATCCTCATTACCGTCGGTGTCAGCGAAGGCTTGGACTTGGCGATGCGGGCGATACTCAATCCTGGCGATAAAGTCCTGGTGCCCGAACCCGTGTATGTTTCGTATCGGCCAGTCGTTGAGTTAGCCGGCGGGACAGCCGTTATCTTGAAAACGGGCATTGAAAACGGTTTTAAGCTTACTCCCCGGCAGATCGACAAGGCCTGCCGACAGGCAGGCCAAGGCGTCAAGGCGCTGATGATCAATTACCCTTGCAATCCGACCGGCGCTTCCTACACGAGCGCGGAGCTGCAGAGAATCGCGCGGGTGGCCAAGAAAAATAAACTGTTTATTATCAGCGATGAAATTTACGACGAGCTCACTTATGATTTCGACCATGTCCCGCTGGCTTCTTTGAAGGGCATGAAAGATTCCGTGCTGTATTTCAACGGTTTTTCCAAGGCTTACGCCATGACGGGTTTTCGCATCGGCTGGGTCTGCGGTCCCGCCAAGGTGGTCGCCGCGATGACGAAGATCCATCAGTACACGATACTCTGCGCGCCCATTACGGGACAGCTGGCCGCGCAGGAGGCTTTGAAAAGCGGATTTAAAAGCGTGCAGGAGATGAAGTCGGAGTACAAGAGGCGGCGCAATTACATCGTGCGCGCTTTAAACGAGATCGGTCTGGAATGCCACATGCCGCAGGGCGCGTTTTATGTTTTTCCTTCGATCAAAAGTACCGGCGAGAAGTCGATGGCCTTCGCGCAGAATCTGTTAAAGAAGAAAAAAGTGGCTTTGGTACCCGGGGTCGCGTTCGGGCCGTCGTGCGAGGGGTATGTGCGTATTTCCTACGCTTCCGCTTATGACAGTCTTAAAGAGGCTGTCAGCCGGATCGACGGTTATTTGCGGGAAAAGTAATGAGGAAGAATATGAGTCACAAAAAAGAGATCGACGACGCGGGTTTCGAGATCCGGTTCTATGAGGGGATCCTGGAAAAGAGCCCCTGCTTCATTGAGGCCCTCTGTGCGCTGGGGGATCTCTACACGCGTAACGGTTTTTATCGGCAAGGTCTGGATATGGATGAACGATTATATCAGTTGCGTCCCGGAGACCCGGTCGTCCTGTATAATCTTGCCTGCAGTTATTCTTTGTTGGATGAAAAAGACAAAGCCTTCAGGGCGATTAAGCAAGCCATCCATTGCGGGTATGATGATTTTGAGCATCTTGAGGCGGACAATGATCTCAACAACCTGCGCCGCGACCGGCGTTTTACCCGGTACTTCGAGCGGATCAAAGCCAGGATGCACTCTGAAGTCATAGATACGTGAGAATGGACCTCCGCAGAAATTCTTTAACCGTCCCAATCCTCCACGGACGATCCTGATGCGCGCCAAAAACACATCCCGGTTCACCAATAAGAGAAAGTACATCCGCCTTAAAAGCATTCTCCCGGTTGAATTCCGGATCACCGGAGCCGTCGACTCTTCTTGGCAGCAGGGGTACACCTGCAACGTGAGCGAGGGCGGGATCGCTTTTGAAACGGCCCATCTCGATGCGGCGGTCCTTCATCAGGTCGGCAAACTGGATGTTGAGGTCGAGGTGTCGATGCGCATCCCGTTACACCGCCCGCCGGTCAAGGCCAAGGCGAAGATCGCCTGGTTCCGTCATCTTGACCTCGTTCGGCCGATAGGCTCCCTTCGGCCAGAGGCTCCTCCCCCTCGGGGGACCTATGGCCGAGGGGAGGAGGAAAACGCCCCCCATTACACGTTGGGGCTGCAGTTTACCGAGATCGCTTATGCCGATTGCGACCGGATAGTTGGCCAGGCGCGTTTGTTGAGCGTTTCGACGCATGTCCTTGCTTTGGCGGTACTGACCTTGTTTCTGGGTTTTGTCATCGTCGGATTTTACAATTACCGCTTGCGCGCAGATAATGAAAGATTGGTTGATTATTTGGCGCAGGCCCAGCAGGAAGAGACGCGGATCCGGGACGCGGTCGGGGAGATCAATCGGGAAAAGGAAATGTTTTCTCAACAAATGAAACAATACGCCGACGGCCTCACCGGGCGCCAGCAATTGAGCAATGAGTATGAGCAGTTGGTTCAGCGGGAAGCGCGCATCACCGACAGGTTACGGCTTTTGGAACGCCAGAAAAGCGATATGCGCCAGACGGTTGTCGAGCGCATGCATCAGTGGCTCAAGAATCACCAGAACCCCTTAACGGGGTTGATCCTTAGTTTTGAAGGCGATGCGGGGGTCATCAAGGATTGGGCGTTCAGCTATGACCAGGCCCTGGCGGTCAATACTTTCCTTTTATTTGACGACGAGCGCGACGCCCGGCGGACCCTTAATTTTTTCAAACGGAAATTGCCTCCTCCAGAGAATTTCCAAGGGTTCCCCAATGCCTATTACTACGATTCGGGAGATATTGCCGAATATACCGTCCACTGCGGGCCGAACATCTGGATCGGCATCAGCATTCTGCAATATACCCACAAAACCAAGGACGATTATTATTTGCCGGTCGCGCGCGCGATCGCCGATTGGCTGATTTTCATCCAGGACAAGGACCCGGGAGGAGGATTGAAAGGGGGGCCGGAATTTTCCTGGTTTTCCACGGAGCATAATCTCGACGCGTACGCGTTTTTCGGTATGATGCATCAATTGACCCAGGAAGAGAAATATAAAACCGCCCAAAAGAAAGTTTTGTCCTGGCTTAAAACTTACGCGATGATCCCGCACGGAAAAGATTACCAGTCGCCGCCCATCAACCGCGGCCGGGGTGATGCGACGATCGCCACCGACACCTTCGCGTGGTCGCTGGCGGCCCTTGGGCCCGAGAAGTTAAAACAGCTGGGAATGGACCCGGAGGAGATCATGAATTTCGCCGAAGAGCATTGCGCCGTGGGGGTAAACTTTACGCGGCCCAGCGGCGTGCAGATCGGGGTGACCGGATTTGATTTTGCCCAATACGCCAACATGCCCCGCGGCGGGATGATCTCTCCCGAGTGGACCTCGCAAATGATCGTTTCCTATCAGATATTAAGCCGGTATTTTTCTCAAAAAGAGCGCGTCATCCAGGCGGGTTATTATGCCGAAAAGGCGCGGATGTATTTAGGAGAGCTGAATAAACTTATCATCGCCAGTCCGTCGGCCAAAGGGCAGGGGGAAGGGTGCCTGCCTTACGCGACGCTGGAGAACGCCGACACAGGCCACGGCTGGAATACGCCGTTGGGGACCAAGACCTGTTCGGTGGCCGGCACGGCGTACGCGATTATGGCCATTAAACAATTCAACCCGTTGATTTTAAATTAGAACGAAGTTCGCGCAGATGGCCCAACACCGCCAATCCATCCTGATCATCATTCTGGTTTCCCTGATCGCCTTCGGGAACAGCGTGTCGAATGGTTTTGTGGGTGATGATTATATACTGGTCGTCAAGAATTCCTTCTATGATTCCTGGAGCAATTTCCCTAAATTATTTAGCCCGTCATACATTACCGAATCAGACGATGTTTTTAATAAAGAGACCTACTTCCACACGGGGTCGATCGCTTACCGGCCGGTCCTTTCCTCCAGTTTCTTCATCGATAACTGGCTTTGGCAGCGCAACCCGTTCGGTACCCTTCGGGGTGCCGAAGGGTATCATGCCCACAATTTATTGTTACATATTTTGAATTCTGCTCTGGTCTATTTCATCCTTTTTTTGATTTTAAAGGATCTGCCGTTAGCGTTATTCAGCGCGATTTTATTCGTTGTGCATCCGTTCAAGTCGGAGGCCGTATGCGCTATTGGTTACCGGGCGGATATCCTGGCCGCATTCTTCTTTTTGCTGGCATTTTTGGCGCATATCGTCCGCGATCGATTCCGCGGGGCGAGGCACAGGATCGTTGTGTTCTTGTCGCACGCCGCGTTGTTTTTGGCCGTATTTGCCAAGGAATCGGCCGTTGTGTTCATCGGGGTACTGATGGCTTATGATGTGCTGGTGAAAAAAGAAAAAGCAGAAGATGTCTTGAAATATCTTTATGGCCGGTATCTGGGCTATGCCTTGGTCACATTGTTTTATTTGTATATTTATCTGCATGTCTTTCGCAATTCAACGCTCGATAACATACGTTTCCTGGGAGGGAATATTCTCACGCATGTGTCCATCGCCGTTGCGATATTTGTTCAATATTTGATAGGTTTTATCTTCCCCGGGACTGTTAAGGTCCTGCCGCCTTTGTACGCGCCGCCGGCCGGATACGCGGCGTGGGCGGGACTGGTTCTGTTCATACTCCTGGCGTACAAGGTCTGCCGGCGGCCGATAAATTCGAACACAACCGTTTTTTTCGTCGCGTGGTTTCTGGTGACGCTGGTCCCGGTTTCCAACGTGATCCCGCTGGTCAGCCCCGTGGCGTACCGATTTCTGTATCTGCCTTCCGTCGGATTGCTGGCGGCCGGGGGGATCCTTTTGAGCAAAGCCGGCGCGTATCTGGACAGACGTCTTCGGGGCATGCGCGTCGGCGCGGCCCTGCGCTGGGGGATCATCGCTTTGTGCGCCATCCAGACGATTGCCCTGAACATGGCGTGGAAAAGTAATTTGATGATGGCCACCATGATGGTCAGGGATTTCCCGCGTTTTCCAACCGGATATCTTCAACTGGGGATGGAATATTTCAAAAAGGGCGATGTTATCAAAGCCAGAAGGGCGCTGCAAACGGGTTTTGAAAATGGCCTTCAGGACGCGCGCGGTTATCATTACATGGGATTGTGTTATTTCAACGACTGGGAGCGCGCCCGGCCCTACTATGAAGAAAGTATTCGCCAATTTCCGTATTATGCCTTATCCTATGTGGGCTTGGGGAGGATTGACGTGCTGGGCGGACATTACGCCGAGGCGATCCCCTATTTAGAGAAAGCGATCGTGCTCTCGCCGTCCTACGCCGGGTATGGCTATCTCATCCAGGCGTACCTTCGCACGGATCGTCCCGACGACGCTTTGGCCGTTTACCGGCAGGCCCAAAACAAGGTGCGGGAAAAATCCCAACTGGATTCTCTGGAGAAGTTTATTCAAGAGGGAAGCAATTTACGGGGATCCGTAGACATTGGAATTTAAAGGAGACCGCGATGAAATCCTTTCGGAAAGAACTTTGGTTCAATACCAAGACCCGGCGCGATTACATTGATATCAGCGATGACGTGCAAAAAGCGGTCGATGAGAGCGGGATTAAAGAAGGATTATGTTTGGTTAACGCGATGCACATCAGCGCCAGTGTGTATATCAATGACGATGAGCAGGGTCTGCTTGGAGATTACGATCGGTGGCTGGAGAAACTCGCCCCCCATGAGCCGGTTAATCAATATCGCCACAATGATACCGGCGAAGATAACGCCGACGCGCACCTCAAACGCCAGATCATGGGCCGGGAAGTGGTGGTCGCGGTGACCAAGGGCAAACTGGATTTTGGGCCGTGGGAACAGATATTTTATGGTGAGTTTGATGGCCGGCGGAAGAAAAGAGTTCTGATCAAGATTGTAGGAGAATAAGGTCAGTAACCAGCAACCAGCAACCAGAAATTTTTATTCTGGTAACTGGTCTCTGGCAGCTGGTTACTTTGCAAAGGAATTTATTATGGACCTCATCGCTTTAGGCACGATTGCCTTAGATAATGTCAAGACCGCCTCCGGCGCGCGGCGCGATCTGCTGGGCGGGTCGGCGGCGCATTTCGCCATGGGCGCGCGGCTTTTTACCAAGGTGCACCTGGTGGGGATCATCGGGCGCGATTTCCCCGACGCGCATATCCGTTTCCTGAAGAAAAAGGGCGTTGACCTCACCTCGGTGGTGACGCATCAGGGCAAATCGTTTCGCTGGGAAGGGGAATATCAACAGGGCGATTACAACAACGCCATTACATTGGCCACGGAATTGGGCGTTTTGCTGGATTACGCGCCACGCGTCGCCGCTCATCAGCGTAAAATCCCCAATTTGTTTTTGGCGAACATCGACCCCGACGTGCAGACGCGGCTGTTACAATTGATGGGCCGGCCCCGATTGATCGGTTTGGACAGCATGAATCTCTGGATCAATCACAAAAAGCCCTCGCTGTTGCGGTTGATGAAAAGGGTGAATCTGTTCGTGGCTAATGACGGGGAAGCGCGCAGTTTAACCGGGGAGCACAATCTTATCCGCGCCGCCAAAGCCTTGCGGCGTTTGGGTCCGGGGCTTATTGTGGTCAAAAAAGGCGAGCACGGCGTTTTGTTTTACTGCGACCGGTTCATGTTTTCCTTTCCCGCTTATCCGGTCGAAGAGGTCATTGACCCGACGGGCGCGGGGGATACTTTCGCCGGCGGGTTGATGGGGTATTTAAGCCGTGTTAAAAGATTGAATGAAAAAGAACTCAAGCAGGCGGTGCTTCACGCGACCACGGTGGCTTCCTTTAACGTGGAGGGGTTCGGCATGAGCAAGACTTCCACGTTAACGTTGGCGCGGGTCCGCGGCCGGATGAAACAATTGCTTGAATTTATGAAACCATAATTATTTTCCATCATGGAACAACAATCTTTTATCAATTCGATCGGTGTCGTGGCGGCGGCCGTTTTGCCGCTTTTTAACATCCCGCTCATTATCCGGATCGTCAAACGCAGGTCTTCGGAGGATATCAGCCTCTCCTGGGCCGTGGGGGTGTGGGTGTGTATTTTATTGATGGCCCCATCGGGATTTACCTCGACGGATATCGTTTGGCGGACATTTAATTATACGAACCTTTTGTTGTTCACGGGCGTGGCGTTCGTGACG
>MHGM01000037.1 GCA_001805565.1 Omnitrophica WOR_2 bacterium RIFCSPHIGHO2_01_FULL_52_10 | reverse complement strand
TGGCTCATCTACCGCCTGATACGCCAGCCAAACCTCTTTGACCAGATTCCGGTAGAATAAGAACCCGGCCATATTATCCGCGATCAACGTCGGTTTGATCTGGCGCCGCAAAAGTTCCCGGCAGGTTGTCTGCGCCGATTCCAGGCTGGGGCGTCCCTCCATCACGAACAATTCATTGCCGTTGCCGGATTTGACCACATCGAAAACGGACGGCTCAAAAACGCCGTGCAGTAAAATAACGGAACCCCGGATGTCATTCAAGAAGGAATCGCTCGCCGTTTTATGGTCTTCGTTAGTCTGCGTTTCAAGCGCGCACGTCAAGGGCAATGGCCTCCGTCACCAGTTCATGCGGCACGACATCGAATCCGGGATAGAATCCAGAAACGACACCGCTAACGATCTTTTTCTTTAAATAGGTCAATAGTTCCTGCGGATTACGGATCTCAACCGGAATATCCTTACCCGTTTTGATCTTATCCGACGGCTGGGTCAGCACGTAAAAAGGAATTTGAAATTCGTTTGCCAGGACCGCGATCTGGTATGTCCCGATCTTGTTGGCGAAATCCCCGTTGGCGCAGGAACGGTCAGATCCGACGATCACCTTGTTGATCAGCTTATCCGCCATAACAGATCCAACGGCATTGTCGGCAATCAGCGTCACATCGGCGCCCAGACGCCGCAATTCCCAAGCGGTTAATTTTGATCCCTGGAAATAAGGCCTGGTTTCCGTCGCGAAAAAGTGAACGCGCTTGCTGTGCTGCCTGGCCAGATGCGCGGCCATGGCCAGCTCACCGCTCACATTACAATGCGTCAAGACGCGGTCGCCGTCTTTGAGAACATCGGCGATCTTACGCACCCGCTCCAGCCGCCGGCCACGAATACCTTGCAAATATCCATTGATGCGCGTGGGAACAAACGCCGGGATATCGATGTTTTGTTCAATGGCCTGCCGCGCCCATCCTACGACAAGCGATGTGACCTCTGCAAAGGGAAACGTCGGACGGCTTTTGTTTAAGGCATTGGCGGTTTTTTGGATTTTATTCAACAAGGCATCGGCAGGGACAGGTTTTAAACCTGTCCCTGCATTATTCATTTCCAATAAAAATGTATTCATCACGACCAGGAATTGCCCGAAGGCCCGTGTCTTCATCTGCCGGATCACCTCAACGGCCTGCTTCGTGTTCTTGACCTTGATGTAATGCAGCTTCTGCGGGATCAAGGTCTCATCCAGGACCAAAAGAGTATTGCCTTTGAGTCTGGCCGGCCAGAAAAGGGGTGATTCCTTGATATCGACTGTGGTCGTATTACGTTTACTCATGCCGCCTTTTTCGAGAGCTCCAGTTCCTTGATGAGCGAAAGGGCGATATCGACGATCGATGCCTCGGCCAGGTAATACCCGGGGTTAAGGAACCCCATCTCGCCGGTCATCACGTTATCGCTGACCGCCATCAGAACCGCCGCGGGGATCTTGTAACTCTGACAGATCGTCAGAAACGCCGCCGTGACCATATCCACGGCGATCGCGCCCTGGGCGACGGCCTTGCCCACATTCTCACGCGTTTCTCTTAAAATAGCATCTGTTGTCCAGCAGCATCCCACATGCACCTTGCGGCCTAAAGCCAACGGAGACTTCAGGGCTTTCTGCGTAACCTCCGTCAACTCTTGCGTCAGTTGCGCGTCGGCCGTAGGGACAAAATCCTTGTCCACATAATATTGCGTCACGCCCTCGCCTTTGAGCGCGGTCGTGGCGATCACGAGGTCCCCGACCTTGATATCCTCCCGCAAGGCCCCGCAGCTGCCCACACGGATCATCGCTTTGACTTGCGCGTTGCAGAGAATCTCCGTCGTAATGGACGTATCCGCGGCGAAACGCCCGCCGTTGATGGTGGTCAAAGGGATCCCTTCGTACTGGCCGGTGGACATCGTGTATTCCATAAAACTAAAATTCTTGACCGGATTCTTCATCTTTTTGACGATGGCATCCGCTCTCTCTTTGGGCCCCGGCACAAGAGCATACTTGCCGACGTCTTTGGGCCGTAGCTGGACCATGTTCATCAAATCCTGTCCGGTCATGTGGACTTCTTTGCGCATTTGTGTTGTCATGATTTCCTCTCTTTTCATAGACTAAAGACCACAGACTGAAGACTAAAGACAGCCTACGATGCGGCAGAAAAGTCTTTGGTCTTTGGTCTTTGGTCTTCAGTCGTTTTTAACAATTCCTTATCTATTTTTCCCGTCCGATTTTTCGGCAAGGCCGAACGTATTGCTATCAATTGCGGCACTTTAAAATGCGCCAGATGTTCGCGGGCAAAATACCGCAGATCCTCCGGAGTCGTTTTGGCGCTTTCGCGCAAAACGACAAACGCCTTGACCGTCTCGCCGCGCAGAGAATCCGGCGCACCGATGACGGCGGCTTCCGCCACCGCTTCATGCTTCAGCAAAGCCGCCTCGACTTCGGGCGCGTAGACGATCTGCCCCGCCACTTTGATCATTTCTTTCTTGCGCCCGACGATATACAAAAACCCTTCCTTGTCGAAGCGCCCCAGATCGCCGGTATACAACCACCCGTTACGCTTGAGCGCGGCGGTCGCCTCCGGGTCTTTGTAATAACCTTCCATCACGACCCAGCCGCGGATGGCGATCTCACCGATCTCTCCGGCCGCCGATAGGTTCCCTGCGGGGGGAAGTTCACGGTTATCTTCATCAAAAATCTTGATTTCGCAATTAGGGGCGGGTTTGCCAACACTGGCGATATTGGCGCTGTTGAGAGGTGTGACCGTGTTGGGCGGACAGGTTTCGGTCATGCCCCAGCCATTGAGCAATTTGGCGTTGGGACAATACCGGTGGAACCGCTCCATGATCTCCGGCGAGCTCGGCGCGCCGAAAACAACGACCCAACGTAATGAAGATAAATCGAATTTATCGATCTGCTTAAGCGTAAGAATGGCCGTGTACATCGCCGGGACGATATGAAAACAGGTGACTCGGTACCTGGCGATATTCTCCAGGAATTCATACGGATTGAACCGTTCCATCAACACAACGGTGATCCCGAAGTAAATGCAGTTCTGGATATAAATAAAGCCGCCAATATGACTTAAGGGAATGGCGGCCAATTTTACGTCCTTGTCGGTGAGATCGACAAAATATTTCATGGCCTCCGGCGAACCGTCCAGATGCTTGTAATTAAGAAGGATCCCTTTGGGTTTACCGGTCGTTCCCGAGGTGTACATGATCAGCGCCGGGTCGCTGTCTTTTATTTTTGTTTCGGGCAGGTCGGTGGTGGCCTTCGATATTAAATCGTCATATGGTAGGGGTGCAAAACCTTGAACCCCTGCCGTTTCATCACATAAAATAACCGTCTCCAGGCCAGGGACGGCTTTCTTGATATCGGCCAAAGAGATTTCACTGTTCGTTTTGGCGATGAGGATTTTGGATTCGGAATGTTCAAGGCAGGATATTAATTCGTCCGTTTTCAACATAAAATCCAGCGGCACTCCCACACATCCTAAATGAAAACAGGCAAGATAACTGTAAATGTATTCGGGACAGTTGGGAAGATAACTGGCGATCTTGTCTCCTTTTCGCGCGCCCTTGGCCCGAAGCACGTTGGCCAAACGTAAAGACCTCTCCCGCAACTGGGCGAATGAAATGTCTTCGCCCTTAAAGACGATGGCCGGCTTATCCGGAAACCTTTTTACCGTATTGTCCAATATTTTTATGATGTCCATAGAATCGCTTAAAACACTCCTAACTAGTAAAATTTTACTAGTTTGATTTTAGTAAAATACTTGAATATGTCAAGTATTTTATTAGATAACTGCACGGGATACAACAGGATGCGAAAAAGGAAGGTAACTAGAGAAGTGTTTCCATTAACCGGCCGATCGACCGGATTTCAGCCTCAACCAGGTCCAGGTCATGGTCCAGGATGACGTTCATATGCTTTTGTGAAGTTTTCATCGTTTTCGGGATAGATTGAAGTTCCCGGCGGATCCGCCTTAAAAAAAGGATCCGCCCCCGGAGCTGGCGCCTGGCGATTTTTTTCTCGACATAAGGCAGAAAGTAAAGCGACAGATCGATGTTAAAGTACGGCCGTTCGATGGACAAAAAGCTTTCCGTAATAAGATGGTCAAAAATCTTCTCCCCCTTAGCGGTCAAACTGTAAACGTACTTTTCCGGCCACCGGCCTTCCCGGCCGACATCTTTTTTGATAAGGCCGAGTTTCTCCATTTTCTTTAAAGGATAATAAATCGATTTGATCTTAAGGCCGACAAAGGGGAAGAGTTCTTCTTCGATAAGGCGCTTGATCTCGTAGCCGTGTTTCGGTCCGTCTTTCAATAATCCTAAAAATAGTAGTTCATGCTCGATCATGGCGGGGTTCGCTTATAATACCGGGGAGAAACGCTTGTCCAGAGCTTCGAAAACGACTTGGGCCGCCCTTCTTTTAGCCGTGCTGCTCAAAGAAGATATTTCGATCTTGATCGCGGACGGGCCGGCCTCCTCGAAAAAGATGCCGACCTCCGTCGTGCCCACATTACCCGCTATGCCAATTGCCACAATATGCTTTTGACGGGAATCTTTCAAAAAGACATCAAAAAATTTTCCATCTGCGGCCAGCTTCTGTTCCTGCGCAAGCCCCGGCTCGGCCCCGGATCCTTCCCCCTCTTCAGCTGCTCTTTTCGCTTCTTCTTCCTGTTGTGCCTTGGCCTCTTGCTCTTCTGCGGTACGTGCCAGACCAAGAACCGCGTCATAACACTCGGCAAAGGTGCATAGGTAGGTCTTGCGCAGGCCGTCCACACGGGCGCGTTCCAAAGCCGCGGTGGATGATCCCCAGATTTTCTTCGCCGTTTCCGTCAACTGGGCACACCCCGTGGTCAATAAAAAAAGACCTCCTAAAAAGAAGAAATAAAGGAATCGAAACATGGCGGGGATATTATACACGAAGGTTACCGGTTTGCAACGCCGGATTTTGCCATCTCATCGATCTGGATTTTGAAATCTTCGCAGATCCTCTCCAAGCCCAGCGATTGGGCCCGCTCTTTAGTCAGTTCATACTGCAAAAGTTTTTCTTTTTCCAGGAGATAGGTGTTGCTGTCTCTGATCTTCGTAAAATCACGCTCCAGCCCATTATGCGCCTGCAGCAATTGCTCGCGCTCTTTCCTGAATCCCCCCACCTCGGCGAGCGCGTCGGAGAGCTTTTTGTCTAAAAGCTCATGCTGAATGCGGTCGCTTTCACTCTTTTGTATTTGCAGAATACGCATGGCCTCCTGGGCCTCGTTCAATTTCTGGTTATTGATCTTTTGCATCAACTCGATATTGGCCCGCAAACGCTCGCTCTGCTTTTGGCTTTCCTGGCCTTGTTCCAGCAAACTCTGGTTTTCAGTCTTCAGCCGCGCCACGGTCTCGTTGAACTGCGCCTGCCGGCCGGCCTCCGCCTGCCGAGCGGCGGTGAATTCCGCCTCCAGTTGATTTAGCCTAGAAATACTCTCCTGCTCTTTCTTGAGCAATAATTCCTCTTTTTCCCGCGCCAGCCGGACAATGCTCTTTTGGAAACCATCAGCCTTTGATCCTTCTTGCGACAATAACTGCTCATAGGCCTTCTTGGCCGCGTCGATCTCGCTGGTCAGCCGGTGAAATTCAGACTCGCGCTCTTCCACCTGTTTCTTCAATTTATTGTTTTCATACGTGAGCCGGGTGATCGTGTCCTGGTCCGCGGCCGCCTTGCCCGCCATGGTTTCCTCCAGAGCCTGCAGCTGCAGTTCCAGGCTGGCGATTTTTCCCGGATAACCTGGAGAGACTTCCTCTTTTTTCGTAATGGGCGGGCTGGAAGGACTTTCGGGAGATGATCCCTGGACGGTCTTTCTTTCGTAAGAAGGTGCGGCGGTCCACGTCCGGAACTCTTCCAGATCCGAAATGGCAACGACAGCGTCATCGGATGACCCGGACCATCCCGTGATGACAAAAATAACCCCGCCGACCAGTAACGCCAGCGCCGCAAGGATTAAAAGATAGCTAAGCATTCTGGATTTTCCTCATTCTTGATTTTTATCCTTCTGGAAGCTTGAGTCTGCGCAAGGCCAACTTTGTTGGCCGCGTCGAAGGGCTCGCGCAGACTGAAATCCCACGCCTGCTGGCGTGGGATTTCACCAATACCGATGATCTCTTAAATAACGGACGTAATCCGCGACAGCCTCTTTGAGCGGCGTAAAAAGTTTTGGATACCCGCTTTTTCTCAATTTAGTCATATCTGCCTGCGTGAAATACTGGTAACGCCGTTCCAGATCCGCCGGCATTTCGATATATTGAATGACCGGCTTCTTGCCGACGGCGGTGAACAATGCCCCTGCCAATTCATTCCAGGTGGATGCCTTTCCGGTTCCCACATTAAAGATCCCGTTAATCTGTGGATGGTCGAGAAAAAACAAAACAATATCCACGGCATCCTTCACGTAAATAAAATCTCTTTTCTGCTCACCGTCTTTGTAATCTTTCCGGTAAGACTTAAAAAGATTAATCTTGCCCTCATCGGCCACGGAACGGTACGCCTTGGCCACGACGCTGCGCATATCCCCTTTATGATATTCGTTGGGCCCAAAAACGTTAAAAAATTTTAATCCGGCCACTTGATCCAGCAAGCCCTGTTCCAGAACCCAGAGATCGAAATCCTGTTTGGACTGCCCGTAGAGGTTCAACGGCTTGCAACGCCGGATCGTGGCCTCGTCATCTTTATACCCAACGGAGCCATCGCCATAAGTCGCGGCGGAACTGGCATAGATCAACCGGACATTGCTGCGTAACGCCCATTGCGCCAAAGAACGAGTGTACTCCAGATTATTCTCTTTAAAATATCGCGCGTCCTGCAATGTTGTCGAACTGCAGGCGCCCATATGGATGACAGCTTCGGGACGTTCCTCGACTTGGTCCTGCAGGACCAAGTCGAGGAAATCTTTTTTATCGTAATAGCGTCGATATTTCTTGTGCTGGAGATTCCTTTTTTTGGCTTCATCAAGCCCATCGACAAGAATCAAATCTTCTCGGCCACGTTCATTGAGCCCGGCCACGATACAGCTTCCAATAAAACCGGCCGCGCCGGTGACAACGATCACCTGACTGACTCCTCAATCCGCGCTAGAGATGATGAAACGTCCAATATCTCTCCCGATGTCATAACCCAATTGTGCGCGGTCTTCCCGACGCGTTGCTGCCTCCACGCTATGCGTAAAAACAAGGACGGTTGCGCCCGATGCCGCGTCCACCATCCGTCCCTCCACGCTGACTGTATTTCGCGTTTTTCTGAGAACCCACCGGTCCCACTTCGAAGATTCTCCGTCGACGGTCACGTGTCCCGTTATGACCAGCTCTGCCTCATGCGCTGTTGCATCGCCCAGAACCTGAAACCGCGTG
>MHGM01000036.1:2573-7712 GCA_001805565.1 Omnitrophica WOR_2 bacterium RIFCSPHIGHO2_01_FULL_52_10 | reverse complement strand
ATATTTACGGCGGCACCTATCGGCTTTTCGTGCAGGTATTTTCCCAATGGGGGCTCTCTTTTGATTTTATCAATATGCGGGATCCGCGGGCGGTCAAGAAGGCCGTCACCGCGAAGACAAAAATGGTCTGGATCGAAACGCCTTCGAATCCGTTGTTAAATATCGTCGATCTGGCGGGCGTCATCGGGCTTGCCGGGTCCAGGAAGGTCCTGACGGTCGTGGATAATACGTTCTTGAGCCCGTATTTTCAGCGTCCGTTCGATTTCGGAGCGGATATCGTCGTCCATTCGACGACCAAATATCTTAACGGCCACAGTGACGTCGTCGGCGGAGCGATCATTTACGGGAATAAAGACTTGGAAACGCGCGGCCGTTTTCTCGTCAACGCTTTGGGTGTTTCCGAAGCGCCCTTCGACGCGTGGCTGGTGCTGCGCGGGATCAAGACGCTCGCCCCGCGGATGGAAGTCCATCAATCCAACGCGCTCGCCATCGCCGAATTCCTGGAAAAGCACGAATATGTTCGGAAAGTTTATTATCCGGGACTTAAGAGCCATCCACAGGCCGGTTTGATCAAAAAGCAAATGACCGGCTTCGGCGGCGTTTTGTCGTTTGAATTAAAGACGAGCAAGGTTCCTCTGGGCCTATTTTTCAAAAAGTTGAAATATTTTTCCCTCGCCGAGTCCTTGGGTGGAGTGGAATCTTTGATCGAACATCCCTGGTCCATGAGCCATGCCTCGATGGGAGAGGCGGCCCTCAAGGCCTCGGGGATCACCGAGGAAACCGTGCGCGTTTCCGTCGGGATCGAAGGCGCGCAGGATCTGATCGATGATCTCGGCAACGCCTTGAGTGGATAACTCCGTCAGAAGCATGAAACAATCATTCCGTAAAATTGTTCCCGGTGTCCTCGTTGCCGTTTTCCTGTCCGGAAGCGTGACGATCGCCCGCGCCAGTTTGACCGACATCGAAGCCGCCCTCCTGAACCGTGATTACGTCCAGGCCCGGAAATTAGCCGAGGACGTTCTTGCCGGTCAATCCAAAAGTTCGGAAGCCCAGAAAGCGCAGTATTACATCGGGTTAAGCCAGTTAAGGCAGGCGCAGTATCAGGAGGCTCTGGAGTCGTTTAACAAGGTCAAGAATGAGAAGTTGGGCCCGCAACTGCGCGAGCGCGTTTATTTGGGACTTTTTGACGCTTATTATCTGTTGGAGGAATACCAGCAGGCCGATGCAACGCTGCAGGAGCTTTTGAAGGAAGGCGACCAGCCAGAGGCGGTGAGTCTGATCTATTTCAAATTGGCGAAGGTCAACATGAAACTCGCCCACTGGGGTCAGGCGACGGGTTATCTGGAGAAAATCGTGCGGTCTTTCCCCAACAGTCTTGAAGTGCCCGCGGTCAAACAGTTGCTGGAAGAAAAACATTACTTCGCCGTGCAGGTGGGCGCCTTTATGGAACGACGGCTGGCCGAGGCGCTGGTCGATGAATTGAAGCAAAAAGCGGAATATGCTTATATCATTGAATCGGTTGATTCGCAGAACCGGAAATTTTACCGCGTGCGCATCGGCCAGCTGGCCATGCTCAAGGACGCGCAGGCGTTGAAGAATAGATTGGCCAAATTTGGTTATCCTGCCCAGATCTACCCTTAAATAAAGGATATCAGGGAATCCGGGCATCAGGAGATCAGGGTCTGATGCCCGGATATCCAGATACCCTGATCCACTATGCAGTCGAACAGCATTATTTTTATTGTTGGTCCCACCGCCGTTGGCAAATCCGAAATCGCGTATTCCCTGGCACGGCGTATCAATGGCGAAATTGTTTCCTGCGATTCCATGCAGGTCTACAAGGAGTTGCGTGTCGTGACCAGCAAGCCTTCTGCGTGGATGCTTAAAACGGTGGCGCATCATCTCATCGATTGCGTTTCGGTGGGGGAGGAATTTGACGTCGCGCGGTTTAACGCCCTCGTCCTTGAGGCCATTCGCGCGATTCAGGCGCGTGATCATGTTCCGATCGTTGTCGGGGGCAGTGGATTGTATATGCAGGTCCTTCTGGACGGGATTTTCCCGGCAGCGCCCAAAAATGAAGCTGTCCGTGTGGAACTGAAAAAGCAAGCCGGGCGTTATGGCAGTGAATATCTTTACAAGGAACTTCAAAAGGTCGATTCCCAAGCGGCATTAAAGATCCATCCCAATGACGCGCGCCGGATCATCCGCGCTTTGGAAGTTTACAAGACGCGCTGGGAACCGATCTCCAGTTTGCACAAGAAACACCGCGGGCTTTGGGGAAAATATGATATCAAGGCTGTTGCCCTGACCATGGACAGAGAGGGTCTTTACCGGCGTATCAACCGGCGCGTGGACGATATGTTTGCCCACGGCGCTGTCAAAGAGATCGAACATCTGCGGGGTGTTGCTTTGAGCCCGATGGCGGAACGTCTGATCGGATTGCGGGAGATCCGCGGATTCCTGGATGGTTCGTACGATGAAACCCATGCGAGGGAGTTGATGAAATTAAATACGCGCCGGTTTGCCAAGCGGCAATTGACGTGGTTTCGAAAAGAAAAAAGATTGGAGTGGATTACGGTGCAGGAAAATGATACGGTGAAAGACATTACGGATAAATTGATGTTTCTGTGGGAAAGAGAGGAAGATTCTGCGCGTAGAAAATAAAGAGAAAGTTCTTCTGGTTGTCGTTGATTTTAAAAGTGACAGGGCGCGTTGGCCGGCCCAGGAAGTCCTCGACGAGATGGAAGACCTGATCGCGGGTTGCGGCGGGGAAGTCATCGAACGCATGGTTTGCCCTTTGGAGAAAGCATCCGCCACCTATTTGATCGGGTCGGGGCGGGTGCAGGACATCGCCGCCGCGGTTAGTCATCTAAAAATCGACACGGTCGTGTTCAGTTATGATTTAAGAGGCAGCCAGCAGCGCAACCTCGAAGAAACGATCAAAACCAAGACGATCGACCGCACCCAGCTTATTCTGGATATTTTCGCCAGGCACGCCACCAGCAAAGAAGGCAAGATGCAGGTGGAATTGGCGCAATTGGAATATCTTTTGCCGCGGTTGGTCGGTCACGGCATTGAGCTCTCGCGTCTGGGCGGTGGCATCGGAACCCTGGGTCCCGGTGAAACCAAGCTCGAAATGGACCGCCGGCGCATTGGAGAGCGGATTACGCGTTTGCGGCACGAGCTTAAGGAAGTGACGACCCAGCGTGCGCTCAAGCGCAAACAGCGTAAAGATAAAGGCGTGCCGACCGTCGCGCTCGTTGGGTACACCAATGCCGGCAAGTCTACCCTGATGAATACCCTGACGCAGGCCAATCAGGTGACGCGCGAAACTCTTTTTACCACGCTCGATTCGCTTTCACGTCAGTTTCTTTTGCCGAACCATCAGAAGATCATCGTTTCCGACACGGTCGGGTTTATGCATGAATTGCCGCACCATCTGATCGAGGCGTTCAAGGCAACGCTGGAGGAAGTCCGGGAGGCGGATCTTTTGCTGCACGTCCTCGACGTGAGCCATCCGCATTTCCATCATCTGCGCGAGGCGGTTGAGGTCGTTTTAAAGGAATTGGAAGTTTCCGAAAAGCCGACGATTGTTGTGTTCAACAAGATCGACCGCCTTGAAAACCGGCAGGGTCTCGACCAATTCCAGGGCGGTCAGAACCACACGGTGTGCATCTCGGCGAAAACGGGAGAAAACATGCCGTTTCTTGTCGAGAAAATTAGCCAGATGCTTTCCTCCATGGTCGAGGAGATCAACGTGGATATCCCGATCAACCGGATGGATTTGGTCAATCTCGCGCATGAAGAAGGGCAGGTGTATTCGGTCAAATATTACGCGGATACGGTCAATATCCGCGCCCTGGTGCCCACCCAGGTCGCCGGAAAATTTTATAAGTACGATATCCATTCTCCTAAAGAAGAATAAAATGGTCTGGATTATTATCATAGTTCTCGTTTTTCTGGCAGGGATCATCCTGTTAAACAGTAATGTCCCGTCGCGCGAACCGACGCGGGAACAATTTTTGCGGTCTATGGAAAAAATTTTGGAGGGGAAACTGCGTCCTGTCGAAGGTCAGCCGGAGAATTTTCAGATCGATTTTTTCTTTGAAGGACAGGCGTTCGTTTACGAAGACGTGATCGACCGCGGGTTTAAGGAAGCGGCCCGTAAAGGCTATCTTAAAACCAGAATTCATGCGGATTTTAGTTTGTATTTTAGTGAAAAACCGCGTTCCACGACCATGAAAACCGATGTCTTTATTTCTTCCCAGATACCCGATGGGCCGACCCGCCCGGATGCCTGGGTCGCGCTTCCGCCATCTTTGAAAGGGCTGGATGTTCAAACGAATAATATCCGGCTGGCGAACAAGCTTTTGGCCAATCCTAAAATCGTCGACGTTTTACTGGAGTTCCGCAGCGTCGATTCCCGGGGACATCCATCCATGAGCTGGAAGATTATGGATGGATTGATGATCCTGGAGTTTCATTCGGCAGAGAGGAAAATCCCAAATTATCATGACCTGACCAGCCGAATTTCTTCTGTTGATGACTACCTGGAAGAGCTCACGAAAATCGTCCGGTTCTTTAAAGAGCCCTAGCTTGGATAAGCCCTTCCATGTTCTGCCCCCCCAAATTTTTTATTGACAAGATTCGTTTTTTTGTTAGAATTCACGTTAGCATTCTGGCTGATAGAGTGCTAAATTTAGTTCTAAACAGGGTATCTGCTTAAGAACGTTAAGGTTAAAACTTTTGATGACACCACGCAAAGCTGATTTGCAAGACAGGAAAGAACGGGTATTGGCCATCACGGTGGATCAGTACATTAAAACTGTTTCGCCGGTGAGTTCTTCCTGCATTGTCCAGAAATATGGGCTGGATTTCAGTTCGGCAACGATCCGTAACGTCCTTGCGGAGTTGGAGGAGGAAGGATATCTGACCCATCCGCATACCTCGGCCGGCCGCGTTCCTACCCAGAGAGGATACCGGTATTACGTGGACCATCTTATGGAGGAGATCCAGCTCCTGGAGGCTGAAAAAGTGCATATCCGCGCTGAATACAAACGGGAGTCCGCTGAACTGGACAAGCTTCTGGAGAGGACTTCCCGGGTGTTGTCCGAGACGACCCATTGCACAAGCCTTGTT
>MHGM01000036.1:1492-2463 GCA_001805565.1 Omnitrophica WOR_2 bacterium RIFCSPHIGHO2_01_FULL_52_10 | reverse complement strand
CGAGAAGGAGCGTTTGCTGCAGCTCATCAACAAGGAATTGGACGAAAGGACGACGATATTTATCGGGAAAGAACTTGAATGCGAAGATATCGATACGTGTTCTTTGGTCGTTTCCCGCTACCAGGCCAAGCATGGTCCCAGCGGCCGTATCGCCGTCCTGGGCCCCACCTGGATGGATTACAAACGGGTCGTTTCCGCCCTGGATTATTTTTCGGATCTTATTGAAGAAATTCTCTGATATCCCTCGAAAAATTTTTTATGAACGAGAAACAAAAAAAACAGGATGAACTCCCGGGGCAAGAGACCCTCAAAGATAAAGATGCCGAATGCCGGAAACTGGCGGACGAAGCGGCCAGGTACAAAGATCAGTATATCCGGCTCTACGCCGAGTTCGAGAACGCGCGCAAGCGCATGGAGCGCGAGCGTCAGGAATTCGTCAAATACGCCAATGAAGGATTGATCGCGGAGTTTTTAAGTATCCTGGATAATCTGGAACGCTCCGTTGAGGCCGCGCAGGCCAGGCATGAAGATTATGAAGCATTTTTAAAAGGCGTGGAGATGATCATGGCGCAGATCCACGAGATGCTCAAGCAAAACGACGTCAGGCCGATCGAGGCCAAGGGGCTCATGTTCGATCCTCATCGCCATGAGGTCCTGATGCAGGAAGAATCCGATGGCCATGAGGAAGGGACAGTCCTCGAAGAACTTCAAAAAGGATACACCTTGGGCGACCGGGTGATACGGACGAGCAAGGTGAAAGTGGCAAAGAAAAGCGAAAAATGAAAATCCAGTCATCAGTCGTCAGCTTTCAGACATCAGACTGAAGACTGATGTCTGATGACTGAAGACTCATAAAATTTTATAAGGAGGTTTAAAATGGCAAAAGCAATCGGTATTGATTTGGGAACATCGAACTCCGCCGCGGCGGCCATGGAAGGCGGACGCCCAACGATCATCCCTTCCGCGGAAGG
>MHGM01000036.1:0-1384 GCA_001805565.1 Omnitrophica WOR_2 bacterium RIFCSPHIGHO2_01_FULL_52_10 | reverse complement strand
AGGGACGATTTACGCGGCCAAACGCAAGATGGGGACGGATTTCAAGTACAAAGTTGCCGGAAAAGAATTTACCCCGCAACAGATCAGCTCGTTTATCCTGCAAAAGATCAAGGTGGATGCCGAAAAATTCCTCGGGGAAACGGTCGAGGAAGCGGTCATCACGGTTCCGGCGTATTTTAACGATAACCAGCGCCAGGCGACCAAAGACGCCGGTGAGATCGCTGGGCTAAAGGTCATGCGCATCATCAACGAGCCGACGGCGGCATGTCTGGCGTACGGCCTGGATAAAGCGGGTAAAGAGCAGAAGATTATGGTCTTCGACTTTGGCGGCGGTACGCTCGACGTTACCATCCTGGAGATGGGTTGGGACAATGAGCACAAGGCCGCGACCTTTGAGGTTCTGTCCACCAACGGCGACACCCAGCTCGGGGGTACGGACATGGATAATCTTCTCATCGGCCATATCTGCGAACAATTTAAAAAAGAAAGCGGGATCGATCTCAAGAACGACCGCATGGCTTTCCAGCGGTTGCGTGAGGCAGCCGAGAAAGCCAAAGTGGAGCTTTCCAGTACGGTTTCAACAGATATTAACCTGCCGTTTATCACGGCGGATTCCAGCGGCCCCAAGCATTTAACCTTAACGATCGACCGCGCCAAGCTGGAAAGTTTGGTGGGTCCCTTGATCGACCGATGCCGCGGGCCGATCGTGCAGGCGATCAAAGACGCTTCCTCTAAACCGGGATGCGAGAATATCAAGATCGACCGCGTCATTCTCGTCGGCGGGCCGACCCGGATGCCGATCGTGCAGCAATTTGTCGAAAAAGAGATCGGCCAGAAGATCGAGCGCGGCATCGACCCGATGGAGTGCGTGGCGCTGGGCGCCGCCATCCAGGCGGGGATCATCAAAGGCGAGGCCAAAGAGGTCCTTTTGCTCGACGTCACGCCGTTGACGCTGGGCATCGAAACGCTGGGCGGGGTCTTTACCAAATTGATCGACCGTAACACCACGATTCCCGTGCGTAAAAGCCAGGTTTTTTCAACTGCCGAAAGTAATCAGCCCGCGGTGACCATCCGTGTTTTGCAGGGCGAGCGTCCCATGGCCAACGACAATACGGAATTGGGACGTTTTGACCTCGTAGGAATTCCGCCGGCCCCGCGTGGTGTTCCGCAGATCGAAGTCAGCTTCGACATCGATACCAACGGGATCGTCCATGTGACGGCCAAGGACAAGGGAACGGGGAAGGAGCAATCAATCCAGATCACGGCGCCGACCAAACTTTCCCAGGAAGAGATCGAAAAAATGGTTAAGGAAGCCGAGAAGTACGCCGATCAGGACAAGAAGCGCAAGGAAAAGGTTGAATTGATCAACCAAGCCAACGCGATC
>MHGM01000035.1:3205-7700 GCA_001805565.1 Omnitrophica WOR_2 bacterium RIFCSPHIGHO2_01_FULL_52_10 | reverse complement strand
ACGCGGTTTTGACAAGCTTTGAGACCAGCGCCCAGGAAGCTATCACTCTCTTGCAGGACAGCTCTAAAACCATCGAGGAAGCCGGTACGACCTTGACCGAAACGGCGGAGAAATATTCGTGGAAGGTGACAGTCGCCCCCAACCCCGCGTTGACCGGCGATACGGTCACCATCCAGTTGACCGGTCTGCCGTCGAAGATCCCGCTGTTGGATATCTATAGCCATGACAATAAAGTTATCTTCGATGATGTGAACTTTACGGAAACGACACCTGGCGTCTATTCTTATCAATTTAAAGCTAGCAACAAGTTCGTGGCCGGTAAGGCGTACAGCTACGTGGTCGTGGAATCGACCACCAGCGGATTTATCACGGGTTCGGCGATGGTGGAATCCATGAGCTTGACGACGATCGCCGGGTTGGCCGCGGCCGCGCCGGAGGCCGAACGCGTGGCCAAGAAGGCCCTGGAAGCCATCAAGAATGTCGAAGCGGTAGTCGTTTCCGGGGAGAACATCAACATCTCCATGACGTTAAAGAATTTGAAGGAATCCGTCGACGCGCTGCCGGAGCAATTTGCCAAGGAAGGCGTTTCTCCGCAGATCCTGGATACGGTGGAGGAGATCTCCGGACGCCTAAGACGATGGCGGGTAATGAAGGATATGATCTCAAACAGGTCTTTGAAAAGGCGCTGACGGAATCGACTACGGTCAAGGACATCCGTCTTAGAACGGAAGAGATCAACTCCGTGATTGAACTGTTGCAGGAATTGTTCGAATCCAAGTTCGGCGGCAAGGACGCGCCGGTCGTTTCCACCTCCGTCGAAGGCGGCAGCGTCGTGTTCCGTATCTTCGCCGCCAACCCGGCAAAGGTCAAACCACAAAAGGTGCAGATCAAGAATTATCTTCTTGAAGAGGTCAAACCGCGCGATATCATGGACTTAAACGGCCTGGAACTCGAATATGACGCCGAGAAATCTTTATATTACGTTTACAAAAATGATCTTGAACTCGCCCCCGGAGAGGTACGGGCCTTCAGGGTGCACGTTGAAGATATCTGGTTTGTCGCGCAATCGATTTTAACGGATCTAAGAGAACGCGCCAGTGGTATCCTTTCCCGATTGGAAAAGAGCGAATACTACGCCCAGGCCAAGGCCATCGGCGACAGTATCTTCTCGCGGTTGGATTATATTGTTACTTCCCAAGACGATGATTCCATGAGCCGCGAGCAGCACATCGGATTGTATCGCGAGAACGTCAAGACGGTTGCAGCGATCAAGGAAGACATTGCCAAAATGGAGAAGATCCTGGTCACGGCTGGAGGGCCTCCGGCGCCGGAAATGCTGGCCAAGAGCAGAATAAAGGCCAATGAACCGACGAAGACGATGACCTGGATCGTTATATTTCTCATCGTTATATTCGTCGGACTTTTGGCGGGGGTGTTGTTTTTCACCTGGTACAGCCAGACCAAGATCAGCAAGGAAGAGCTTCTTTCCGCCCGAAAAAACGCGTTCCCGGAAAGCACCGCGCAAAAGGGAAAAGAAGAAGATAAGGCAGGAGTTCCGAAATAACCGGTGGTATCCTTTTTGAAAGGTTTGTTGAGTGATCCTGCTGGACGTTACTGTCTTGAGCCCAACTCAGGTTATCTTCGAAGGCAAAGCCAGGAACATGATCGTTCCCGGCGAACAAGGCGTGTTCGAGGTATTACCCTTTCATAAACGTATCTTAAGCCGTCTTCTCGCGGGAACCATGCTCATCGAAGAACGCAGTTTCCCGATGCGCCGCGGCATCATCAAGGTTAACCAGAACAGGGTAACGGTCATTATGGAAGAGGCGCTGCAGGATGGACCATAATCTGGCCTTGCTGTTGATCTTCGGTTTGTGCGTCAGCGGTCCCTGCGCCGTTTTTGCCGTTGGAAGTTACGCCAGCATTAACGCTCTTGGCAGGAACCCGTCGAGCGCCCCAAAAATATTCACGGCCATGATCATTGGGTTGGTCTTCGCGGAATCCATAGCGGTCATCGCCATGCTGATCGTGTTCCAGTTATTCAGTAAAACCTGAAAAGACAGGTCAATATGCTTATTGTGTCAATGCTTGTTATGATGGTCGTTATTTTTGGTGGATTGATCCTGGTCCTGCGTAAAGTGTTAAGCCAGAACGTGAGTTTGGCAACTCGCCATCTTGAAGAACTCAACGACGATTACGCCAAAAAAGAAGCGGATCTCAAGCGCCAGCTTGAAGACGTGCGGCAAAAATCCGAAGAGATCATCCGCAAGGCTCAGGAAGAGGCGCAGCAAAGCAAGGCGCAGTTGATGAAAGAGGCGGAAGCGCAGAAAGCCAAACTTTTGCAGGAAACCCACACCCAGGCCGAGGAGTTGATGCAGCAGGCGGATAAATCGCGGCAGATGCTTTTAGACGAGATTAAGGGCAGGATCGCCAAGGAGGCGGTGGACAAGGCCTGTGAGTTGATCCATGATACCTTACCCGAAGCATTCAAGCTCAAGGTGCATGAGCACTGGATCGCAGAGCTCATGGACAGCGGGCTTGAGCAGCTCGAACGTCTGAATATCCCTGAGGGCGTCCGTGAGGTAAAAATCATTTCCGCATTTCCTTTGAATGAAAGTCAGCGCAAGAATCTCGCGAAGAAATTAAAGGACGCTTTGAATAAAGATATAACCCTGGCGGAGGAAGTCAATCCGCGTATCGTGGCCGGTTTTGTCATCCATATCGACAGCCTTGTTTTAGACGGAAGCCTTAAGAACAAGATCCAGGAGAGGGCGAGGAATGCCTAACGCTCAGGCCTTCGGTGGAGGCAAGACTTCCGCCCGGTTCGAGCTCCGCGAAGTAGGGCAGGTCCTGGCGGTACGCAAATTCATCGTCATGGCCAAGGGGCTTCCTTCCTGCATGAACGGCCAGTTGGTGGAATTCGCCAATGGCGTCCCGGGCCTGGTCATGGGGTTCACCGAAGAGAAAGTACAGATCCTGGTATTGGGAGATGCGACCCAGATCTGCGCCGGGGATGAAATTTACAACAAAGGTAAATCGTTAAGTCTTCCGGTTTCCGAAGGATTTTTGGGCCGGGTCATCAACAGCCTCTGTCAGCCGCAAGACGGGCTGGGCCCTGTCGAAGCCAAAGATTATTTCCCCGTCTTTCGCGTGGCTGCCGGTGTCATGGACCGGACCCCTATCAAAAAAACCCTGGAGACCGGGACGTTGATCCTTGACGCTATTATTCCCATCGCCATGGGACAACGTCAGCTTTTGATCGGCGACCGGCTGACCGGCAAGACCTCAACTGCCCTCGATGCCATCATTAACCAAAAAGGAAAGAATGTTAATTGCATTTATTGCTGCATCGGCAAACCTTATTCCAGTCTGGTCAAGGTGCTGGACATCCTTAAAGAAAAGGACGCGTTACCTTATACGATCGTCGTCAGCGGTATCGCTTCCGTATCCACGGGGGAGCAATATCTGGCACCCTATACGGCCTGCCTGTTGGGGGAATACTTCATGCACAATGGCAAGGACGTCCTCGTTGTTCTTGATGATCTGACCAAACACGCCTGGGTCTATCGGCAGATCAGTCTTCTCCTGGAGCGCGCTCCGGGCCGGGAGGCGTATCCCGGGGACATATTTTATATTCATTCGCAACTGGTAGAGCGCGCCGGATATTTAAAAGAGGAGCTGGGTGGTGGTTCCATGACCTTTCTCCCAATCGTGGAGATCCTGCAGGGGGATGTTACCGGCTATATTCCCACCAATTTGATCTCCATGACCGACGGGCAATTGTATTTTTCAACTCCGCTTTTTAACAAGGGGTTCAAGCCGGCCATCGATTTCGGCCTTTCGGTCTCTCGTATCGGTAACAAAGCGCAATGGTCGGTGATGAAACAGTTGAGCAAATCTTTGCGCCTGGATTATCTTCAATACCGGGAACTTGTCCAAATGACGCAGCTACGGTCGACCGGGCTCTCCAAAGAGGCGGAGAACAAGCTCAAGCGTGGCGAGGTCATCAATCAGCTCATTGTCCAGGGCAAAAACCAGCCGGTCGCCATCGAGGAGCAGATCATTTATCTTTACGCGCTCAACAAGGGAGTTCTCGACGGTCTTTCGACCACCCAGATCAAGCAGTTCCGCAAGGATATTTTAGCGTTCATGCAAAAGCGTCACCCGGGATTTTGTCCCAGGATCCGTGAGACGAAGGAATTGAGCGACGACCTTAAGGAGAACATTGAAGATGTTCTGAAGACATATCTGACCGAAATGGTGAAGTCATGAAAACGGTATCGGCCCTTAAGCAGGATCTGGAATTTAACGGCGGGCTCGCCGCCTTGATCGGCGTATTGAAGAATATCGCCGTGTCCCAGTACCATGCCATGGAATCGCGGGCAAAAAGTTTCGAAAAGCTCAAAGATGCCATCTACAGCTTTTTGGAGATCATCAATCCGCGTCAGGTCGCTCATCCGTTCCTCAATCCACAGAATGAGCTGCAGATGGTGGT
>MHGM01000035.1:0-3087 GCA_001805565.1 Omnitrophica WOR_2 bacterium RIFCSPHIGHO2_01_FULL_52_10 | reverse complement strand
ATGTATGCCCGCGAGGCCAGGGTTTCCTGTGCCGCTTTCCCCGGTATCAAGGAAGAGGAGATCCCCGCCATGGCGATGCAAACACGCAACTACATTTTAAGCAAATTTATGGAGGAATCCCTCGGCCATTTGAAGATCATTTATCCACGCTCGATCAGTTTTACCGTCCAAAGGATCGAAGCGGTCACCTTTTTGCCTTTTTGTCTGGAAGTCAGGGAGATGCAAGAGCCGCCGCCGCGGCTGAGCGAAGTCATCCTGGAGTCACGGCCGGCGGATGTCGTTGAATATTGCGTGTATCTGTGGATCGAGCAGAAACTCGCCGAGATATTGATTTTCAGCAAGTTAGCGGAATATGCCGCCCGCTTCTCCCATCTGGAACGAAGCGCCCAGCGATTAAAGGAGATGGATCAAAAATTGAAGATGCAGTATTTTCGTGTCCGGCATGAGATCATCGACCGGAACATGCGCGAGCTTTTCGCGACCAGACAAATTTATGCCAGCTAAGATAACAAGTGAAACTCCTGGCCGTATCGTTTCCGTCCAGGGCCCCGTTGTGGACGTAAAATTCATCAATGCCCAGGATGTTCCCAACATTTATAGTGTTCTGACAACCGAAAACGTGGATAAGGAAGTGGTCACTCTGGAGGTCGCGGAGCATTTACCCGGGAACATCGCCCGCTGCATTTCCATTAATTCGACTATTAATTTACAGCGCAGTACTCCGGTTAAAGTGCTGGGAAGCACCATTGAGATCCCGGCGGGCGAAGCACTTTACGGGCGTATTATCAATATGCTCGGGCAGCCCATTGACCAGAAAGGTCCAATTGGCAGCGACCTGGAGATGTTTCCCATCCGTAAAAAGGATATGGGAAGCCAGGTCAAAGGCGGAAAGACCAAGCAGAAAAGTTTTGAACGTATGGAAACGGGGATCAAGATTATCGATGTTCTATTTCCCGTTGTTAAAGGCAGCAAGACGGGGATCCTCGGCGGCGCGGCGTTGGGCAAGAGTATCCTGACTTTGGAGATCATCCAGCATATCGTCAAGAAATACCGTGGCAGCTGTGTTTTTACGGGGATCGGCGAACGTATCCGTGAAGGGAACGAGTTGTATTATGAGCTTTTAAAACACGAAGTTATCGATAAAACCATGATGGTCTTCGGACAGATGAACGATCCGCCGGGGGCGCGTTTCGGCGTGGCCATGACGGGGGTTACGATGGCGGAAGCCATCCAGCGCAAGAACCAGGATGTTCTTTTGTTCGTGGACAATATTTTTCGTTTTATTCAGGCGGGCGCCGAGATCTCGACTTTGCTCGGCCGCGTCCCGTCGGAAACGGGATACCAGCCGACATTGATCGCCGAGGCCAGCGAGTTCCACGAGCGGATCCGCTCCACCCCGGAGGGAGGCGGTTCGATCACGTGCTTCGAGGCTGTCTATGTCCCGGCGGATGACTTGACCGACCCGGCGGTTGTGGCGATATTTAGCTTTTTGGACTCGATTTTGGTCCTTTCCCGTGAGAAAATCCAGCTGGGATTATATCCGGCCGTCGATCCTTTGGCCTCATCCTGCGCCAACCTGGACATTGATATCGTTGGTGCCCGGCATTTTGAGATCGCCCAGGAGATCATCAAGATTTTTCAAAGGTACGAAGAACTGCGGCGCATCGTTCTCGTTATCGGTATTGATGAACTTTCTTCCGCGGACCGGACCCTTTATGAACGGGCGAGAAAACTACAGAATTTTCTGACGCAGCCTTTTTATGTGGCCGAACCTTACACGGGCAAGACGGGAGAGTACGTCAGCCTCGCCCAGTCACTCGATGGCTGCGAGCGGATCATCATGGGAAAAGTCGATCACCGGCCCGAAGAGGAATTTTATCTGATAGGTGCTTTAACATAAAAAATATGTCTGGCAGACAAAAATTTACCGGTGAGATTCTGGTTGAAAAAGGGCTCATCGACCGGGACCAGCTGGCCTGGGCGCTCGGTGAACAAGAAGTGACGCGGGAATTCCTGGGGGCGATCCTTTTAAAAAAGAAATGGGTCAAGGAAAAGGATCTGATGCAGGCACTTTCCGAGCATTTCAATATGCCGTTGGTGGATCTGAAGAATCAGTACATCGACTGGGAGGTCGTGAAACATTTCAGCCCGTCGCTGATCAGGGACCATTATTATTTTCCGTTCAAGCGTGACGAGCGTTCCGTGACGATGGCCGTTACCAATCCGCTGGACGCCTGGAGCCTGAAGATGGCCGAGGAAGAGGCCCGGGGATGGGTGCTCAAACTGGCGTTGACCTCACAAGGTGACATGGAGGACGCCATTAAACGGTATCACCTTTATATTCAAAAGAATGTGCCTAAACTTTTAGATTAATCGGTGAAGTTCATATGTCCAAAAAGATCGATCTAATCCTGGCGGACGCGCTGATGGGAAAGGGGCTGGTTGCCCAAAAGCAGATGGATACCCTGGCGCAGGAGGCTGACGGCTCGGGCGAGGGATTGCAGGCCATTTTGCTTAAGCGCGGGATCCTTGGCGAAAAAGACATTTTGACCATCCTGGCGGAGAAATTGCGGATCAGCTGTGTCCAGCTGAAAGAGGTTATCGTTGAGAAATCCGTCCTGGATAAAGTCCCCGTCAAGATCGCGTCTTATTACGGGTTCGTTCCGCTGAAGATCAGCGGGAGGATTTTGACGATCGCGGTCCCCTCGCCGCTGGAGATCAAGATCCAGGATGAGATCAGGACCCAGCTTGGTTACGGGATAGAGATCGCGCTCGCCGGACAGAACGATATCACCGACGCGCTCAAGAAATGTTATGGTTTAGGCGCGGATACCGTCAATAAGATCGTGACCTCCGCGGAAAAGAAGACAGGCGTTTCTTTCATGCCCGAAGAAGAGCCGCAGCGGGCGGTGGTCGAAGACATCGCGAAGATGGCCGGGGACGCCTCGGTCATCCGGCTGGTCAACCAGATCCTTTTGGACGGTTGGCGCAAGCGCGCGACCGACATCCATATCGAACCCCAGCGCCAGGGGGTGAGCCTGCGTTATCGTATCGATGGTATGCTTTGCGACGCTCAGGTCGCGCCGG
>MHGM01000034.1 GCA_001805565.1 Omnitrophica WOR_2 bacterium RIFCSPHIGHO2_01_FULL_52_10 | reverse complement strand
GCGGCTGTTTCGTTCCGGCGAGAGCGAGTATATGCTCAACAAGACGATCGTGCGGCTTAAAGATATCCAGGAATTGTTGATGGGGACAGGGATCGGCGCGGAAGCGTATTCGCTGGTGCAGCAAGGAAAAGTCGATCTGGTCGTCAGCGCCAGGCCCGAAGACCGCCGGATGATCTTTGATGAGGCCTCCGGCATCACCAAATATAAATCGAAGAAAAGAGAGGCGTTAAATAAATTAAAGGACACCGAGAATAATCTGCTGCGTCTTAATGACATTGTCATTGAAGTCCGCCGGCAGATCGGTTCCATCGAACGCCAGGCCAGCAAGGCCCGCAAATATCAGGAAGAGTTCAAGAATCTTGAGCGCCTCGAGATCCGTTTGGCTAAAAATCAGGTCGGGTCTTTTGAGCAGAAACGCGCCGAGATCAATGAAGAGATCCAGGCCTTGCAAACTAAAGAAGCGGCGATGAACAAGGAGCTGGAGGATCGTGTCGGTCTTTTGACCGGCGCAATGGATTGCCTCGGGGAACTGGAACAAAAGATCAACGACGTGCACGCGGAAGAGATCAAGCTGGACGGACAAATGGATCTGGACAACCGCCAGATCGGATTCAACGAGGAGCGCGTTGAAGGGATTCGTCAGAGCAGTGAAAAGATCAAAGATCAAAAGAAACAGTTGATCGAGCGTTGCCGCACCCAGCAGGAAAAAGTCGAAAAACTAACGCAGGAATTGGGTGTTATTCAGGACAGTTTGCAATTTAACGAGCAGAGCCTGAAGGAAAAACGCGTCGAACTCAAGAGATGTGAGTCCGCTATTCTGGAGGCTAAAGGAAAGATCCGGGAGAATGAGGAAAAAATAATGACCCTGACTTCCCAGCAGGTCAGCGTCCGCAATGAATTAACCGATGTGATGAAGGAGATCCAGGGGGCATTGGCGCGAAAACGCCGGTTGGAAATAGAGCGCGGGAAAGTTTCCGTAGAGCATAAGGATATGGAAGAGCGGCTGGTCCAGGTGGAAGGCGAAACCAGCGCGCTTAATGAAAAGCTCCTTCATTTGGAGAAAACAAAAGAGGCCCAAGGTTCTTTGCTGGACCAGCTAAGGGGTGCCTTGGCCGTATTAAAGGAAAGCATCCACGAACTGGAGAAAAAGGAATTGTTCTATACGTCGCAGAAGGATTTCATCGAACGCCTTCACGCGCAATATCAGGATATCCCTGATCCCATCATCGAGGGGCGGTTAATCACCCCGAACGCGCCCCTGGAACACCATACAGGGATCATTGGAAAGGTCAAAGAAGTTCAGTCCGTGCAGAATGGGAAGCTCGGATTTTTTAAAAATCTTTTTGCCCGTAACGACGTCCAGCAGTTGTATGAGATCATCTGTGAGGCGAAGTTTATTGAGCTGGATCCACAGCAAATATCGAGTAAGATCGAGGAGATCCGCGGGGAGATCCGGAACTTGAAAGTCCAGGAAGAAACCAATGCGGCCCGGATCGAACAGGAGGTCCAGGCGTTTCGCAGTATTCAGCAGAATATCCATGATCATGAGAGGTCTCTTTCCGTGGTGAAGGCGCAAAAAGAAGATGTATTGGAAAAAACGAACAAGTTGCGCGAAGAGCTCGAGCTCGCTGTTTCCGAGCTGCAGGAAGTCGAAATAACCCTTGCCGCCGTTAAAAAACGCGAAGAACAGTTGAATTATCAGCTGGATACGGTCAACCAGGACATTGCATGGTGCCAGGCCGATATCAAGGATAAGCAGAACTGGATCACGGCGAAATCGCAGGAAAAAGAGGAAGTTACGGTCGCCATCGCCCAGGTGGAGGCCGAGTTGGGATCTCAAAAAGATAAATTAACGAACTCGCAGGAACATCTGGAAATGTTTTCCAGGGATCTGGACAGCTGGCTGGAGGAGATCAAACGCATCGACGATGAAATTACGGCAGGCGAATCGCGTTCGGCGCAGTTCCAGCAGGAAACACAGTCCTTGGCCGGGAAGATTAATGCCCTTAAAGAAAAAAAGGAGTCGTTCAAAGAAGTTATGACGGGTTACGCGCAAGAGAAACAGACGATCGCGCAAAGGATCCAGGACGCCCGCACGAACATGTCCGCCGGGGAACAGAGAATCGATCAGATCAAACAGGAAATCCACGATCGGCAGATGAAGGAGCAGGAGTTGACCTTCGAGGAGAAAGGTTTAAAAGACCGTCTGCATCAGGCGTACAAGATCAATATCGATGAGACGCCGCCGGAACCCGCAAGGCAATCCGGGACAGAAACGCAAGTGCCGGAAATCACCTTGAGCGGTGAGGAGCTGGTCCAGGAGATCGAACGTTTGCGCAAACGCTGCGATGCGTTCGGCAGCGTGAATCTCGTCGCCATCGAAGAATATGAAGAGCTCAAGAAGCGTTTCGAGTTCCTCACGAAGCAGCAGAGCGATCTTCTGGAGGCCAAGTCGCAATTGATGGAAACGATCACCAAGATCAACCGTTCCACGCGCCAGATGTTCATGGATACATTCACCAGGGTGGGCGAAGAGTTTCGCATCTATTTCAAAATGCTCTTTGGCGGCGGAGAAGCGGAGTTGGTTCTCCTGGATCCGGAAAACGTTCTGGAATCCGGCATCGATATCATCGCGCGGCCGCCGGGAAAGAAATTGCAGAACGTCAGCCTTCTTTCCGGTGGAGAAAAAACTCTGACGGCCATCGCCCTGATCTTTGGGGTGTTCAAGGTCAATCCGAGCCCGTTCTGTATCCTGGATGAGATCGACGCGGCGCTGGATGATTCCAACGTTGGGCGTTTTAGCTATCTTTTGAAGGAATTCGCGAAGATCGCACAGTTCATCGTGATCACGCACAACAAAAAGACCATCTCCAGCGCCAATGTCATGTATGGCATCACGATGCCGGAAACGGGGATCTCAAGAATCGTTTCGGTGAAATTTGCCGATGAGAAGAAGGAAGAGCCGGCCCTGGCCGCGGCTTAAGGGAACAGGACTTAAAATATCTGCCGGAAATCAACTGCAGGTACGATTTTTGCCGCTGAATTTGGCGATGTACATGGCCTTGTCGGCCTTCGCGATAAGTTCTCCTTTGGTTTGGGCATCTTCGGGGAAGGTGCCCAAACCAATACTCATCGTAACGTGAAGTTTCTGTCCGCCGGCATCCGCGGATAACTGGAAGGGATGTCCCGCCACCTTTTCACGGATACGTTCCGCGATGACCATGCCCTGCTCTGTGGTGGTCTGCGTCAGGATAATGGCGAATTCCTCGCCGCCGTAGCGACAGGCGTAATCATTTTCCCTCGAGGAATCCTTCAAGATATGGGCGATCTCCCGCAGGACAATATCTCCATTATGGTGCCCGCAGGTATCGTTTAGCTTTTTAAAATCATCGATGTCCAGGATCAAAAGCGAGAGTACGTGATGATTCGCGTGCGCGGACTTGATCTCCTGGGAAAGCTGGTCCTGGAAAAATCCGTGGTTCCACAAATTCGTGATCGAATCCGTATGGCTTTGGTGCCGGACCATTTTGTAGAGGCTGGCGTTCTCGATGGCGAGGCCCGCCTGGTTGGCGAGCATCATGAACAGGCGCAGGTCGTCCTCGCTGATCGGTTTTTGTGTGAACAAATTATCCGCGACGATCAGACCGTTGACTTTATTTTTGGCCTTCAAGGGCATGATGACGAGTTCGTTGGCCCGGAACCTTTGCAAAAAAATGTCGTTATGATATTGCCCGATCTTCTCCGGAGTGATATGCACGGGCATCCCCTCATGATAGGCGCGCACGAGCGGGCTGGGGTTATTGTGGTCGAGCGGTATCTTCAGCGTTTTGACCGCTTGCAATAGCGAGGATCGCTGGATGTTGGCGGTAACGTTCTCTTCCTTGATCAAATCCTCGAGATGGGGTTTCACGTCGGAAATGTATTGCCATATTTTTTGGGCGTCTTCTCCGGAATCCGGCCCGATGGCCATCTGGGGCTCCAGACAACGCTCTTTCTGATTGATGAGAAAAAGAATGCCGCGGTTGAACCCAAGTCCGCTGTGGGCCGTGACGCACGTCAAAATAATATAGAGGATATGATCGAGATCGAGCGTGGTGCGCATAGCGCCGCTGATCTCATAAAGCACGGCCAGGTCCCTGTTGGCTCGGCCGAGTTTCGCTTGAAGAGTTTCCCTGTCCGCGATGATAGGGGTTTCATCCATTTGCATGGTCATATTCTAGCTCTGAAATGGTTTCATGGCAAGGATAGCACCTTAAATATTGATTGTCAAGTTTTTGCCTGAAAATTGGCTTCTAACGTCGACCATAACTCGTTGATATGGTTTAAGTTGTAACAAAATTAGCCTTCTGGCCACCCCAGGTAGCGCTTTCTTGACACCCCTATATCTGTATGCTATACTTTTACCCATTCAATTTATAGGGATGAACTCTGACGAGCCTTTGGCGAACGGGGATATTTTTTTATGTACGCCTTGAGTCTGAATGTTAACCTCCTGGACGCTTTGATGTTATGCGTCATTGTCCGGGGTTATTACGTGGGTTCCAAAACGGGATTGATCGCGGAGACCTTCAGGTTCGGGAGCGTTGTTTGCTCGACGTTCCTCGTCGTGCATTATTATCCGTCTCTGGCGCAATTTTTGCGGGAAGCGCTGTTTATTTCCGAGAGGGCTGTTGAGTTTGTCGCGTTTGTCCTTTGGGCAGCCGTTGCCTTTGCGCTTTTTTTCGTTATCCGGGAAGGTTGGTTGCTCCTTTTTAAGGTTGAGCGCAAATCGGTTTTTAACAAATGGACGGGTGGTGCCTTGTCGTTGGTAACGAGCTATTTTCTTTGCGGGCTGATCTTTTTGGCGTTTGTTCTTTTAAATAATGATTTTGTCCGTCAGCAGGTGGATAGTTCTTTGAGCCGGGCTGTTTGGAGCAAGACATCGGGTAATGTGTATAAGGTGTTTTATGGGGCCGTTGTTCATCCGTTTTTCCCCGGGGAACGGCTGAATCCCCAGGTGATGAAGCTTATCGAGGCACCACCAGGAGATTGACACGGCATGGGACTTATTCCCGAAGAGATCATTGCGCAGATCATCGATCGTTGCGATATCGTTGAGACCATATCGTCTTATATCCCGCTTAAGCGCATGGGGCGGAGTTTCAAGGCCGCGTGTCCGTTCCATCATGAAAAGACGCCGTCGTTTATCGTCAACCCGGACAAGCAGATTTTCCATTGTTTCGGCTGCGGGGTTGGCGGCAATGTCGTAAACTTTGTCATGAAGCAGGAGCGGATGGAATTTCCGGAGGCGGTCCGGTTCCTGGCCCAGAAGGTCAACGTTTCCATTCCCGGCGATGAAACGCCGCAAGCGCATCACGCCAACAATATCCGTCAGGCGATTCTACGGGTCAACGCGTTGGCGGCCGGTTTTTTCCACAAGATATTACTGGCGGATAAGTCGGCGGCGGCCAAGAACGCCAGGGAATATTTAAAGAGCCGGGCGATAGATCTCGACGCTGTTCGCGTGTTCCAGCTGGGATTCGCGCCCAATCAATGGGACGCGCTGTTGACACATTTGAAGCAGGAGGGGATCAGTCTCCGGTTGATGGAAAAAGCCGGACTGATCATCCCGCGGGAAAGCGGCCAGGGATATTACGACCGCTTTCGTAACCGAATCGTTTTCCCGATCTTTGATACGCGCGCGCATTGCCGCGCTTTCGGGGCGCGGGCTTTGGAATCAGCAGAAGGCGCGAAATATCTTAATTCGCCCGAAACGATCATTTATACGAAGGGCCATCACCTCTACGGGTTTCATCTGGCCAAGCAAGCCATCGCCGCAGAGGATTGTGTTGTGATCGTTGAAGGGTATGTGGATTGCTTGATTCCTTACCAGGCTGGTGTCCGAAATATTGTCGCTTCTTTGGGAACGGCATTGACGGTGGACCAGATCCGTTTGCTGCGCCGGTATACGCCGCACGTTGTGATGCTTTTTGATATGGACCCGGCGGGCGAGGCGGCCATGATGCGCAGTCTGGATACGTTGATCGAAGAGGGGATGGAAGTTCGGGTGGCGGCGCTCGAGGATGGCGAAGACCCGGATTCTTTTGTGCGGCGCCGGGGCGTAGATGATTTTCGTGGCCGTATCGCGGGCGCGAGAGCGCTTTTTGATTACAAACTGGATGTTTTGACGCGCCGCCACGGAATGCAGACCGCAGACGGCAAAGCACAGATCGCGGCAGGAATGCTGCCGACTATTTATAGATTTACGAACGAATTGATCAAGGCGGAATATCTTAAGCGGTTGGCGCGCGCGCTTGAGGTGCCGGAAGACGCCCTGGCGCGGGAATATCAGAAGGTCGGACAGGCGTTGTCGGCGGCGATTTTGTCGCGGATCCATGAGCCGGCGGCGGTCAACGAGGCCCGGGTACGCGCGGTCGAGCGCGGGTTGCTCAAATTGATGATCGAGCAAGAGAAATGGATCCCCAAGATCAGGCAGGAATTGACCCTCGAGGATTTTCAAGACACCAAGATACGGATGGCGATCACCCGGATCTTTGATTTTTTTGAACATGGTAAGAAGATCGACACGGTCAATTTGATTAACAGTTTTGAGGACGCGGCCGTTTCGCAGATGCTTTCGAGTATCGTAACGGAAGAAGAGGTCGCCGGCGACCGTGAAAAGATGTATCAGGATTACATCAACCGCATCAAGCATGATCAGATGAAGACGCGTAAGCAAAAAATTTTACAGCAGATCCAGGAAGCGGAGTCGGCTGGAAATTTTGCCAGGGTAAGTGAATTGTCCCAGCAGTTTAACCAATTCATCAAACACGAAGGGTTTTAAAAAGCATGAAACCAGCCGCACAACAGAACGGTTTTAAGCAGGACATCGACAAACTCGTTGAGTTGGGCAAGAAAAAGGGATTTCTTACCTACACGGAAGTCAACGAGACCCTCTCCGATGAGGTGCATTCCTCCGAGGAGATCGATAAGGTCTTTGATATCCTTGATGGCAAGGACATCAAGGTCATCGAAGAGGCCGAAGAAGAAGATGCCGAACTGACGAACAAGCTGGATGAGGAATCCAGAGAGCAGGAGATCCGTCGCGTGCGCGAGGAAGCCAGAGAGGAAGAGGTCTATTCGGATAAATTCATTCCGCTCGATGACCCGGTGAAGATGTATCTCAAGCAGATGGGTTCCATTCCGTTGCTCTCCCGCGAGAATGAGATCAGTCTTGCCCGTCGGATCGAAGAAGCGGAGATCCGTTTCGCTGAGGCCTTGTATAAGACGGCGTATGCGCGCAAAGCCGCGCTGCAGGTCATCAACCAGGTTTTGAATAATGAAGTCAATGTGGAGGATGTGATTAAAGATGAGCTGGAGCGCCGCTCCAAGCTGATCCGCGATCTTAGAAAGATCAAGCAAGAGGTGAGCCGAACGCGGATCGGGTCGGAGAAATCCGCCGTCATTTTGGCGCAGTTCAAGCTCACGGCCTCGTTTAATGAAGGCGTCGTCAACGAGATCAAGGAACGGTTGGAACGGGTCGAACGGATCGACCGTACGGTAAAAACAAGAAAGAAGTCGACCGACATCCGCAGTCTGCGCGGTGAACGCGTGAAGATCATGAGAGA
>MHGM01000033.1:7890-10208 GCA_001805565.1 Omnitrophica WOR_2 bacterium RIFCSPHIGHO2_01_FULL_52_10 | reverse complement strand
GTTAAATCTGCTTGCTGGTTGGCGGTTGCCAAAAGCCCTTGGTTCGATCTGGAAACATCCTGAAAAATGATCCCGCCAAGCCAGAATGCATATCCAACTAAAGCAACCGTCACGCCTGCCAAAAAGAAACCGACTCTCCGGCCGGCCTTCCACCTCCAAACCAGATGTTTGACACCATCATCGACCCGCTTGCTTAAGCGAACCGCAAGAACTTCAGGAAGATTGTCGAATTGAAATCCACAAAGGTATTTGTCGCTGGAAAAACGTTTCTTCGCGCGCCAAACAAGATGACCTGCATCAGGTATATAATTGGTGTTATTGAGGTTACAGTCGAAAGAAAAAAGGCTTTGCCCGGGAAGCGCGTCTTCGGAAACAAGTTCAACAAGCATGCCGGAAGTGCTGATATTTCGAACCCGGCCTTGGCCAACTAAGCCGTTTTCGCGAATATGCCACAATAACCGGGTATTATCCTTGATGCGAACATGCCGGCGTGATTCCCCGGCCAATGCGCGCGGCAAATCCCGTGTCTTCATTTTTCTTCTCCCATAAAAAATGACAGCCCGTCCAAGCTGTCATACAGCATCCACATTTTTATGGATAAATTTTTGTCATATTTTTATTTAGATCAATGCCGTAGGGGCATCGAGCTAATATTGGCAATAGTATATAAGCAAATGTCGACAAATACAAGAAATTTTCAAGGTGTTTCCTTCCCCTTGAAAATGGCATCAAAAATGCCATCAATGAGGATTTCTTCCGGCCGGAGCTCTTCCGGTGGAGCCACTTCACCTTGTGCAGGTGGTTGTCCTTGCGTTTGCGGGGTGGGGACTGGGCTTTCTTCAATGTCCAAAGCCCGAAAGATGGCTTTTTTTAATTCATCTTTGCCACGACTTTGCATAACTTTTGCGGCCAACTCTTCAACGTCCGGATAAATTCGAATATTCTGCAATTTTCCATCGTATGATTTAAACGGAACATGGATCCTTCTATTTGCGTCCAATAAATACGACAATTCAGGAACAGATGCGTTCATGCTGCGAGCAAGATCTTCGGCGATGAAAAAATCAGCCGTTAACGCAAGATTCTGATCGAAATCCAGGTTGCCGCTGGCGGTCACCGTGAAACCCTCCGCTTGAAGCTCCGCGCTGAAGTACAGCGCCTGGTCCTTGAGTTGGATTGTTGACGCGACTCGCTCCAGAACGGTTTCATCGGATTGAAGTCCCTTTTTGTATCGCGGCGGCAAATTTTCTTGAATATTTTGCACCAGGTCAGGAATAAACGAAAGTTTATCCAGAACAAACCGCAAAAAATTGATGTTCAGCAACTTCCCGCCGCGGATTTCCAGGGAACCATCTCCTTTAAGCGTTTCGCGTAATTCCGGGATTTGCGCGCCATGCCCCTCGGCGTCGAAAATGGCATAAACTCCGCCCTCGAATTCCAGCGGCTTACCGTTTTCCGATAAAACCGGCATGTTTGCGCGGGGAACCAGCTCACCCAACTGCACACCATCAATCTTAAGATCGAAGATGAGCAGGTTGGATTTACCGTAATCGCTCCAGCGTCCTTGCGCGCCAAGTGTCCCCGCGGCAAGGGAAACAATCAGTTCGTTGATGGCGATATTCGACTCATCGACATGAAAACGACTCTGGATATCCTCAAGAGGCGCTTTGAGCAACCCCGAGTTCAATCTTCCAGCACGCAACTCACCGTTGGCCGAAAACGCGCTAACGCCCTCCCGACCGATACGCATCGTGATGTCGTCAAGGGACAATTCCCCCTCACATTCCCCTTCGAGCGAAAGTTGTTCCTGCAAGACCCCGTAAAACGGCAGCATCCTCAAACGTAATAACGAAAGACCCGTTTCCAATTTTACGCGCTGTAAATTTACTTGGGCATTTGCCAGATCAAGCACAATGTCCCCATTAACCGCAATATTTTGCTGGTCCGCCCAAAGCGAGGCCTTCCCCGCAAAGGGGAACGGCTTCTCAAGCGACAAATGAGTCGCCTGGAAATCGATCTGCCGTAACGGGATGGACAAAGGCGGCTCAAGCGACTCGTCGCTAAACGTCAACGCGCCATTTTCAATACGAACGGCTTGAATCAGCATCTCCGGGATAACGACCGACTCTTTCTGTTTTCCACGAGGGACTGACATTGTCGTCGATGCGGCCCCGGGAACAGAATTCGTTCGCGGATTTTCCCTGACAACGTTACCCCGGATATTCTTTCTAAACAGGGTTTGCACGTTCAACAGGCCTTCTTTATTACGGACGAGATGAACCCGGGGATTGGAGATTTCAATTTTCGAAATGACAATC
>MHGM01000033.1:0-7866 GCA_001805565.1 Omnitrophica WOR_2 bacterium RIFCSPHIGHO2_01_FULL_52_10 | reverse complement strand
AAATACCGGGTCGTCGGCAATCGAGAGCCCCTTGACGACGATGGTCAATCCCCTGTCGATCTTGAAGTCCAGTCGTAGTTGATCGATCCGGACATCCCTGCCCAACAGCGAACCGAGCTCCTGAATAATCCGTGGCTTATAATGCTCAATGTCAAATGTCACAAGAGATACGGCCAGCATGATCCCGGCAACGATAATCAGCCCGATAGAAATAAATCCTATGATCTTCAGAAACTTCATGGGATATGGATAAAGCGGCGGATCACGGGACCCAACGATAAATTATGAAATTCATCGCCGGGGGGCCTCGAGACTATCAAGTGCGTCGCTCACGACCTGGACACGCGGTTTGACATAAACCGAAGGGGCTGCGACCGCATTTTCCGGCATCACAACAGCGGCGGGCCGCTTTGCGAACTTTTGATCTATTTTAATCAGAAAACTTTTTGCCCCTTTAAACGACGGTTGCACCGTGGCGATTTCATTAAAGAGATTCTTCGCTCCCGTATAATGCCCCAGCTTGTATAATTGAACGGCCTGGACATACGCTTGATTAATCCTGGTTTGGATAGTAGCCTGGAGATTTCTTCTTTCTTTCTGAATTTGAGCATATTGCCGGCGCAGGGCCGCGGCGTCCTGGTTAAGATCAAGGGCATCGAAATTCGGTGGATTAACCCGACTGAATTTTGGTTCCGGCACATTGAACGGGAGCGGTTTTGCCTGCACTTGCTGCTGCGCCTTCTTCTTTTCGGCCTCCTCCCTTTGATGGGCTTTTTCCGCTTTGTCACGGGCTTTCTGCGCATTTGTTTCACGAAGGGCGGTTCGCATCTCTTCTTGCCGCTGCTTCGCTTCTTGCTCTTTTTCCTGCTGTTTTATCTTTGCATTTTCTGCTTGTTGTCTGCCTTCTTCTAACTGTTCACGGACTTTTTGTGCATTTGCCTCAAGACGGACATTACGAGCTTCCTGCTTTTGCTTTATCGCGTTTTCCCTTGCGACACGGTCTGCAGCTTCCTTATCTTGCTTTTGTTTTATCCGCTCCGCCTTTTTCTGCCCCTTCAATACGGCCCGATCAATCCATCCAATATATTTTCGTGTGGTTTTGTAATCCGGAACCGTCCGTTCAGCCTCCTGGAATTTCTCGCGGGCGGGGACGAGCTGATTAGATGCATACAATCGCACGCCTTGGTCAAAAAGCTCTTCTGCTTTCAAATGATCCTGCTCCTGCGCGATGTCCTTTTGGGGCCGGACATATATAGGCGCGGCAACTACTTCTTTGGATTTCTTATTCTGGGCCGCGATATCCGCATCAACACGGCTTAGGTATTGGGTCGTTTCCTTAAGCCCCGGATAAAGCGCTTCGACTTCAATAAATTTCTGCTTGGCACCGACAAAATCTTTTTTCGTGTACGTGATGACGGCCTGCCCGTATTTCCGTTCAGCTTCTTTCAAAAGGCGCTGACGTTTCTTTTCTTCCGTCCGCGGCATCTTCAATCTGTTTTTTTCAGCCAGTTTCTGCGCCGTCTTTTCTTTCGCGATAACGCGAGCAGCTTCGAGATCCTGTTTTTGTTTCTCCTGTTCCGTTCTTTTCGCTTCGCGAACCAGCGCCCGTTCGATCCATTCCAGGTATTTTGAAGTTGTCTTATATCCGGGTCGCAACTGGTCAAGTTCCAAAAACTTCTCCCGGGCCGGGACAAATTGGCTGGATGCGTATAACTTCGCAGCGTCCTGAAACAGCTCCTGCGCCTTTGCGCTTAGCGGATCATCGATTTTTGCAGGTTCCTCTTTCGCACTGACTTCGGTCGATGCCACAACAACATTTGTCGGCTCCGGTTTCGGTATTTCAATGGCCGCCTGTTCAGCGACCATCGGACGGGCACGTTCCCTGGCTGCTTTTTCTCGTCGTACCGCACGCGCAAAGGCCTGTTGCTGCTCCTGAAACTGTCGTTGCTGTTCGCGTTGCAACAGAGAATCAATACGGGTCAAGTATTCGGATGTTGATTTATAACCGGGATACAACTGGTCCACATGATCAAATTTTTCTCGTGCCTGAACATAGTTTTTTCGTTTAAAAAGAGAAACCGCCTCATCGTAAGCGAAAGTCACATCATCTTCGGGCGCCGCTGCTGCTGGCGCTACAAGTTTCTCTTGCGCAACAGGAATCGGGACGATTTCCCTGGCGAAGACGACTTCCCTTTGAACTGGAAGCGGCAAAATCCCTTCCTCCACATACGCAGGTACATAGCCAGGAATCGTCGCGACCTCAATGGCTGCTTCAGTCCGATGTTCATAGGCGATCCGTTCCAAATATTCTTCGGTAGATTTGTACCCGGGGGAGATCCTCTGCACCTCGCTGAAACGTTCCTTTGCCAAGGCGTAGAGACGGTTCTTGTAATCAGACTCCGCTTCCCGATAAAGTTCAATGATCTTGCGGTTGATCATTTTGTTGCGCTCATCTTTAATGCGCGCGGCCGTCTCCCGCAACCCCCGCGTTTCCTGGCGGCGTCTGGCCGAGGCCTCTTTCGCCGCCGCTCGTTTTTGTTCAAACACTTTTTCCCGCGCCTGACGTTGCTCGTCTCGCTGCGCTAACGTTTGTTGATACTTTCCTTCCCGCTCGATATCCGTGTCGATCCGCGCCAAGAATTTCCCCGTGGCCTGATAGTCCTTGACCAGCGCGTCCACCTTTTGGAAAAATTCCTTTGCCCGGTCAAATTGCCGCTTTTTATACAATTCTTTGGCCTGTTGATAATACTGTTCCGCCTCCAAGCGCATGCGGGACGCCGGAACAACGACCTTTTTTGCTTCTTTCCGGGAAAGCACTGCGGATTCCATGTCGGGGGCCATTTCAGTTTCCAATTCTTGCTCCCGGGCCATATCCTTTTCGATAAGGGCCAAATATTTACGCGCCGAACGATAATCAGGTGAAATTCGTTCAACTTCGCTGAAACCCGCACGGGCTTTTTCTAATTCCCCCTGACCATAATACGTCCGTGCTCCCTGGTAAACAACTTCCAGTCTTTCACGCAGCTCTTGCTGGCGCAGCCGTTCGCTCTCTTCAATCGTACGATTCATATCCTCCTCGGCCTTATGTTCCATAAGCGCCTGTCGCCGCGATTCTTCTTCAGCCTGCAAACGCGCCTCATCATCGCGTAACTGTTGGATACGTTCCAGATATTTGCCGGTCAATTTGTAACCAGAGGCCGTAACATCCATTTTACGGAAATTATCCTCGGCCTCTTCAAATTTTCGATTCTTGAAATCTGCAATGGCCTGCTGGTAAGTTTCTTCTGCCTTGCCGGCCAATTCTTTTCGATAAGTTTCTTCCTTTGCCGCGATGGTCTTGCGAAATTCCTGCTCATCCTGGCGACGCGCCCGCTCCTCGGCCAATCGCTGCGCTTCTTCTTGCTGCTGCTGGGCATAAAGAATATCGTCATCAATACCGTCCAAATATTTGGCCGTCAATTTATAATCTGGTGAAAGGACCTGTACTTCTTCAAAACTACGCCTGGCTTCGACATACTCTTTGGTTTTATACTGCTGGAGCGCCCGCTGATAGATCGGCTCAACTCTTTCGGCAATCTGCTCCAGCAGTTTTTGCTCCGCATCCTCCACCGCTTCTTCCCACTGCGCCTCTTCTTTCCGGTCGTCGAATGTTGAATCGATATCTGTGTTTCCGGATTCCTGGACCATTGGTGGATACTCTTGCTGGTCCGCCCCGATTTGATTATCCCCCTCATCACCCAGCAATTCATCGATAACGATCAAATATTTTTTTGTATTTCGATAGCCGGGCTGCGCGGCTTCAATTTCCTGGAATACTTTTTGGGCTTCCCCATATTCTTTTTGCTCCAGCAATGACAATCCTGACTGATATTGGGCGGCTATCGGCGAAGCTTCCAGCGATTCATCCGGGGGGAGCACGTGGGGGGATTCAAGAGATGGCTGTTCTTCCGTCACTGCGTCGAGATCGAGACGCGCCGCTTGGGGATGCTCCATAAGATGAATGGCCTTTTCCCATAGATCCTGCGCTTCGGCGTAACGACCTGCCTCGAACAAATCAATGGCCTGATTGTTATATTCTTCGGCTTTCGCTTTTAAGTCTTCCGTGCCGGGAAGAGATTCTTTTTGCGCATTGGGGTGAGCCTTGATTTCTTTCCTCCCAGCGGCCGCACCGGGTTTAATAAAAAACAAGCTGGCGCATCCCTGAAAAACAAAAAAGAATATCGCCAACCGACTTATAGTCAAACAAAGTTGTTCTCGCATCACTTTCGGCATAAAAGCAGCAAATGGATAAATTATAAATATTATGGGCTCATTGTAACATAGGAATTTCCTGCCATTCCAGCGTTTTCTCCAATATTTTTGAAATAATTCAGCGAAAACAGGCGTTATTCCGGCAGGTCGTATTCGCATGAAAAAGATAACGATTTTGGGCGACCCACCGATAGGCCCAGGGGCCGATGACACCCATGCCAGGAAAATACATGACAGGGATCAGGGGATAACACATTGGCAGGCTAAAGCACATCCGCCGGAAGGCCTCGAAACCACCAAACAATTTTCCATCCGGCTCAACAAGATGAAGCTGACTGGCGGCGGTTTTCTTCGTTAATTGTGCGTGGAGGAGCGTCGGGTCATTCAAACGATGAAAATCAACCGGCTGAAAAATATCGAATATGTCCATTATTTTGAGCTGGTTAAGGCTCTGGCGGCAAAACCCGCAATGGCCGTCATAAATAATCCGGCTTCGCTGGGTGGGTTGGTTATACAGTCTCTTTTTTTCAACCCATGCAATCACCCCCTTGGGGTCGATGAACAACAAAAGCTGCGGAGGGAAAAGGAAAAAAAAGATCGCTGGCACATCCAGGGTCAAAATCAACGTAACATGGAAAATAAATCCCAGATAAATCGCGGTAATCCGCGTGGGAGGATAAAAAAGCAGGAAAACAAAGAAAATTTCGCAGGCCAGGATGACAATCCCGAGGCCATAACACAACTGCGGTTGCTGCGCCAGGAAATCCCGCAGCAAAAAATATTTGGTAACGCCCGCGGGTGGATAATGCATCAGATAATAGATCGGATTGCCGCTGATCCAGTTACCCTCCGCGGAGATTTTATAAAGAGCCGTGTAAAAATACGTAAATCCTATTTGTAGCTGCAAAAGCCTCTGGATAAAAAACGGCCGCTGACGGCGGTAGGCGAACACGTCTCCTCGCCGCAAACAATCCATGGAAAAGTAATCTCCATGGTACGGCGTCGAACACATCAAGAATAAGGTCACCAGAAGGATATCCCAAGACAAAGTGCCGACATAAAACGAATTTAGGGCGTAGAAATAATAACACGTCGCCGTCATCAGGACGCAGCTTAACTGACTGGCAAGCCCGATGAGAAAACAAAACCACGACAAACAGAACAACCCGGCAAAGACCCAAACCAACCAGTCGGGACTTTTTTGAACAAGCGTAATTACCTCCGGTGTGAAAAAATTATAATTCAGCGTCTTGAAAGACGTATGCAAGTAATTTTCATCGAGGCGAAAGAATAACGGCAGCACATGAAATCCGACCGTCACCGCGACAAAAATCCTAAAAAACGCCAGTCCGATCGACGGCCGCTCTTCCAGAAATAGTCTATTCCAACAATTTCTCATCTTTTTTCCTTGCGGGGTGATCCACACCGGTAGAGTACTTCTTGCCGACGTCTATATGGCTCTTTGACAAGTGAGGGATAATATACCGCCATGACGACAAAATCTTCATACGACGGTAATCGCCAGGAGAGATACCGGCAGAACGCCGCGGCGTGGTCCCCGGAACCGACATTACTCAAAATGTTACGGTGAATATTGTCAAACCCGAATGTGCGGGTACGAAAAATGTCGTGGGGATCAATCAAATGAACGCTCTCCCCCATTTTTCCATAAACTTCAACGTAACTATATGTTTCATCCACGTTAAAAAACATGATCCACCCCGCCGGCGGAAAAAGAAATTTGAATTTTGGAAGATCTCTTTTCGCGAGGGCGCTGAGATAAAAATGCCGTGTGGATTCGTAATGAAAGATAAACAGCCAAAGAACGACAAAAATACTGATAGCCGTATTGCGTACGCGTGAATTTCTGGAAAAATTGATGGTGGCAACAGGTGGGGCAAGGAGTGTGAACAAACTTACGGCTGGATATCGGAAGACCCAATAAAGCCAAATATAAATACCGGCAACAATCAGTAACGTGCGAGTGATTCGGTTTTTCAATATTCCCATGCGAGGTTATGGCCTCATCTTTTATTGAACATCTTTTTCGCCAAAAACCTGTGCCGTGAAGATTTCAATTTTTGTCTTAGGGTCTTTCCAGGCATCCCTGGCCAGACCAGCCTTTTGAGCGCAAAGCTGATTCAGGAACTCCTCTTTTGACCATCCGGTCTCCGTGGCGACTTGCGGCAGAAAAACCCCTTGATGCCGCGGACCTTGACTAACGATCACGCCGTGTTTGCCCAAAACGATCTCATCACTATTCTGGATCACGCGCGGTTTTGACAGTACCGAAACCTCGACAGCGAGCTCCTTTAATTCTCCTGCTTGGACAGGCTCAAAACGCGGATCATTGGCAGCCGCCGCAATGGCCATGTCCCGCACGGTGTGATATAACGGCCCGCGCCCCAGGATATTGCCGATACACCCCCGTAACCTTCCCTGTCTATGGATCGTCACAAAAACCCCTTCTTCACGTGACAAACGCGGGTCTGTTTCCCGGAACTCAAGGATTTTACCCGTGCGCACATATTCTTCCATTGTCTGGCGAGCAATTTCAAGAAGGCGCTTTTTCTGCGCGGGGCTCAAGGAATCCTTTCCATCATCGTGCTGCGAATCACCATAAATGATCATGGATGTATATCCAACGACGCTGTCGCGCTCTCCGGTCACATCCCCCGAATTGGCGTACCGCAGCATCTGCGCGTGCTGGAGTCCGCGCTGGCGGGCATATAAAAGCGCCGCAGTCGTGGGCACGAATCCGCACATCTCCATGGCGCTTCGCAACCGGCACCCCTCCCAAACTGTTTTGGCATCCAGGGAAATAATCGCTTTGATCGCGGAGGCGTCCAGCGCGCGCGCCTGGATGTCCGGATGATAGTGCGACAGATCGGTACTAACAACAATAAGAACATCGTTGCGGTTACCGACAACTTCTTTCAAACTGGCGGCAAATTTTTCCAGCAGCGTAAAACCGGGCTGTCCCATGATCACGGGAACGATCTTAAAACCGGTAAATGTTTTCTGCAAAAACGGGATTTCAACCTCAAGGGAATGCTCGCGCTCAAAGGCTTCCGGTGCAAAGTAGAATTTCTCGTCTTCCGCCATGAGCCGTTTCGCGAAATCCTGATCGACATTGACGATACCCAACGGTGTCTGAAATCCGTCCTGCTCTCCGACGGAAATACCGTCAAACCCGAAATAATGACTCGGCGCTAAAATAACGATTGTCTTGTATTTGTTGCGGCTGGCGGCCTTAAAGCCGTATGCGGCGACCGCGCCGGAATAGATATAACCGGCGTGCGGGGCGATCACAATGTCAATGTGTCTATCCGCAGGCACGACATCCGCCCGCTGAAAGAATTCCCCGAGCTGCGCGGACAACTCCTGCGGTTCGGCCGTGTAAAACTGGCCGCTGACATTGGGGCGCTTGATCTTTGTGTCGGCGTGGGCCATCGGGGAAAGGCTAAAAATCGCAAATAAGATAATGACAAAAATATTGGTCATGCGTTTTCATTTTTGGCAAAATACCTATCCATGCTGCAGCATTGCGCCTCCGGCATACGAAAAGAAAGAAACCAGGCAAAAACAAAGACCGTTGTATCAAATGCCAGGATC
>MHGM01000032.1:4133-7781 GCA_001805565.1 Omnitrophica WOR_2 bacterium RIFCSPHIGHO2_01_FULL_52_10 | reverse complement strand
TATTGTCTTTAAATCGCTCACTAAGGAGAACCTTCATGATATCGTTGAGCTGGAGATCGCCGATGTGGTCAAGCGCCTGCAGGATAGACACATTGATGTGCAACTTACCAAAGACGCCATGGAGCTTCTGATCGAAAAAGGTTTTGATCCCGTTTACGGGGCCAGACCGCTTAAAAGGACGATCCAGCGGCTTCTGGAAGATCCCATGGCGGAAGAACTGCTTTCGGGGCATGTCAAGGAAGGCAGCAAGGTTAAAGTCAGTCGTAAAGATGAACAGCTCGTTTTTGTATGATGCATTCAAGAGCGGCAGGAGCTTCATGACAGCAAAAGTCTTGGCGGGCGGGTGTTTATTGGCCTTGTTTTTTGTCCCCTGCGCTTTTGCCAACGTCATCGTTACCTTTCATGGCCAGGTTGATTTTACCCAAAAACAGTTTGTCGTTACATTAGACTTCCCCGGGAATTCCCCGGACACCGCTCCCGGGAAATTGGCGCATAAGCAACCCTCTCTTGCTATCAGCGGCGCGAAAGTCTCCGACAAGGATTATCGTTTTTCCCTCAATATCGATCATCTGCGCACACCCGTTTACGATCTCTTGAGCAAAATCGAAAGTTCCCTTGAGGTTGACCCGCGCTCCGCAGGCGAAAACGTACCCGTGGTGCGCGGCGAGATATGGAGCCAGAACTCTCTCGTCGATTACAAGCCCATCCGCGAATTGACCGGGCACTTCGAGATCAAGGACAGTCAACTGTTGTTGAAATCTTTTTCCTTTGGTAATTTGAGCTGTCAGGGATTGTTGGATCTCGTTTATCCTTATAAAATGGATATGAGGGTTCTTCTGAATGATGTCGCGATGGAGGATTTCCTGAATTTCTGGATCAGGAATCAGGACTATAGAACCTTTGGCACCGTCTCCGGAGAGATCGGCGTTTCGGGCACGTGGGATCGTCTGGGGTTAACGGGCAGTCTTGAAAGTTTCGCTGGATATGTCGAGCAGCTGGAATATAACAGCATCCACCTTAATGCCCAGGGCGTTTATCCGCGGCTGAACATTGGGCAATCCACGATTTCGAAGGCAGACGGGCTGAGCTTTACGTTTAGCGGTCCGATCGACTTAAGCGACCAGGAGAATTTTCAAAAGCAGATCGGCGCGCTTGTTCTCGCGCCACTTGTCAGTGATTCGGCATCAGAGAGGGAATGGACGATCAAGCGTTTGGACCAGCCTAACTCGGGATCAACGGAAATCAAATATCTTTTACGCAAAGACGACAAACTCAACGAATCCTCCGGCATGATTGGCGTTGAACAAACGATGAATTTTTAGCTCGAGCTTTCGACTATGGGGAATTATTTTCAATCATTTTCCGGCGGCGTGGTTTTCCGGCTTGTCCTTTACATCGGGGAAATCGCGGTCCTTTTCGGACAAACCGTTTACTTGTGCTTCATTCCGCCGTTTAAAGGCGAGCGGGTCCTCATTCAAGCCAAACAGATCGGTCCGGGCAGTTTTTTTATCTCGGCGCTGGTCGCCTTTTTTATCGGGATGATCATGGCCTTGCAGATGGCTTACCAGATGACCAAACTGTCCGCGGAAATCTATATCCCTAACGTCATCGCGGTTTCCTTGACCCGGGAACTCGCGCCTGTCCTGACGGCTTTGATCGTCGCCGGCCGCGTCGGGGCCGGCATCACGGCGGAACTGGGCTCCATGACAGTCACCGAACAAGTCGAGGCCCTCAAGGCGTTTGCCGTCAACCCGGTCAAATACCTCGTCGTGCCGCGATTTTTGGGACTTATCCTGATGCTGCCGGTGTTGAGCATTTTCGCGGATTTGATCGGCATTATGGGCGGGTTCGTCATCTGTGTGACCAAGCTTTATATCAGCCCGGCGCTGTATTTTACCATGATCGCCGAATCACTGGCGATCAAGGATGTCCTGACGGGGTTGTTCAAGACAATATTTTTCGGCGCCATCATCGCGCTGGTGGGGTGCCACCAGGGATTGAATGTCAGAAGCGGCGCGGAAGGGGTGGGAAGGGCGACCACGATCTCGGTCGTGGCATCGTTCATCCTGATCATCATGGTCGATTGTTTGTTCACAACTCTTTTTTACTTCGTATTGCACGTATAATGATCTAGATATCGCATTTGCACAAATCGTTCGGCCAGCACGTCATCCTCAACGATCTGAACCTGACGATCAAAGAAGGGGAGACGAAGGTCGTCATCGGTCGTTCCGGGACCGGGAAAAGCGTTCTTTTGAAGAACATCATCGGCATCCTTCGTCCGGATGCCGGTTCGATCAAGATCAACGGCGCGGAAGTCACGACCCTCAACGAACGGGATTATAACAAGATCCGCATGCAGATGGGGATGGTCTTTCAGGGCGGGGCCCTGTTTGATTCGATGAACGTCGCCGAGAATGTGGCGTTCGTCCTGGATGAATTCATGAGCGTGGACAAAAAAACGGTCCAGGCGAAGGTGGAGCGGTGCCTGGGGATGGTGGGCTTGTCCGGCATCGAAGAAATGATGCCATCGGAATTAAGCGGCGGGATGAGAAAGCGCGTGAGTCTGGCGAGGGTCCTGTGCATGGAGCCGCGGATCATTTTTTATGACGAGCCCACAACGGGGGTGGATCCCATCACATCGGATGTGATCAACAATCTGATCGTTGATCTGCGCCAGAAGCTCAAGGTGACCTCTATTGTGGTCACGCATGATATGAACTCGGCGTATAAAGTGGCGGATCACATCGTGATGCTCTATCACGGCCAGGTGGTCGCTGAAGGGACACCCCGGGAGATCCAGAGCACGAAGCACCCCGTTGTCAAGCAGTTCATTAACGGCGAGGCCAAAGGTCCTATTACGGAGAACGAAAACCTGATTTTTGGATACACAGACTAACAAACGTAACAAACGGAGATCGATATGCCCAAAGAAAAGAGTCTCGAATTCAAAGTTGGTTTTTTTGTCCTGCTTGCCTTGATTGGTTTGGCAGTTTTTATATTTTCCATCACCGACTCCCCGATTTTTGAGGGCGGCAAGACGTTCCAGGCGGTCTTTAACTTCGCCAACGGCTTGAAAAAGAGCGCGCCGGTCCGCATCGCCGGTGTTGATCAGGGGATCGTTCAAGAGATCAACTTGTTCTTTGATCCGAATGTCCGCAGGACCAAGGCCGAGATCGTCCTTTGGGTTAAAAAAGACGTTCAGATTCCGAAAGATTCCACGATCATGATTAATCAGCTGGGGCTGATGGGAGAGAAATATATCGAGATTACGCCAGGAAACGACATTAATGAATTTCTCCAGGAGGGGCAAGTGATCGTCGGGATCGATCCCATCGCCCAGGAGGCGATCGCCCAGAAGGTCATGGAAGTGGCCTCCGGCCTTGACAAGATCATCACTGATGAGAAAACCAAAAGTTCGGTCAGCGCGACTCTGGAGAACTTGAGCCTGGTGACCGGAAATTTGCGAGATATTACCTCAAGCGTCAGGGACGGCAAGGGAACTTTGGGCCGGATCCTTTACGACGAGCGGCTGTACGACGACCTGCAGGGGCTCACCGCCGATTTAAAGCAAAACCCCTGGAAACTTTTATACCGGCCTAAAAAATAAATTTCGGAAAATGAAAACCAAAACACTTTTTGTCTGCC
>MHGM01000032.1:818-4067 GCA_001805565.1 Omnitrophica WOR_2 bacterium RIFCSPHIGHO2_01_FULL_52_10 | reverse complement strand
TTGTCGAGGAAACCGCGCCTTCCGCCATCGAAAAAAGAACAGGGATCGTGTTCAAAGACGATCCGGTCCTGCTCAATGAAGTTTCCACGGAACAAAAGGAGCGCTGGACGACGGGCATCGGTGAGTTCGACCGTGTTGTCGGCGGCGGCATCGTGCAGGGTTCGGTGACGCTCATCGGCGGCGATCCGGGGATCGGCAAATCCACGCTTTCTTTGCAAGTCGCCTCGGCTTTGAGTCAAAAAGGCCGCAAGATTCTTTACGTCAGCGGCGAAGAATCCGTCCAGCAAACCCGGTTGCGCGCCCAGCGTTTGGGGGCCGGGGAGAATAAATCCTTATATATCGTCAACCAGGTCGATCTCGATACAATCGTTGGATACATCGAGAAGATGATGCCGGAAGTCGTGGTCGTTGATTCCATCCAGGTTTTGTACAGCGGGGAGATCGCCTCTTCGCCGGGAAGTGTCAGCCAGGTACGGGATTGCGCGGCGATCCTGACCCATCTGGTCAAGACCAAAGGTATTTCCTTATTCATCATTGGCCATGTCACCAAAGACGGGATGCTGGCCGGCCCGCGGGTGCTGGAGCATATCGTCGATACGGTCCTGTATTTTGAGGGGGAACGCTATTCGATGTACCGGGTTTTGCGCGCGACCAAAAATAGATTTGGCTCCACCAATGAGATCGGTGTTTTCGAAATGGCCTCGGCCGGATTGCTCGAAGTTTCCAATCCATCGGAAATATTCTTGTCCGAACGCCCGCACAATAGCTCCGGCTCGGTTGTGGTGCCCATTATCGAAGGGACGCGTCCGTTTCTGGTGGAGATCCAGGGACTGATCAGCCGTTCGAGCTTTGGCATGATACGTCAAAAGGCGCAGGGCTTCGACGCCAACCGTCTGGCCATGCTCGTCGCCGTTTTAGAAAAGCGTCGGGGGTTAAATTTGCAGGATAAAGATATTTTTTTGAATGTCGTCGGCGGTGTCAGGCTGATGGACCCGGCGGCGGATCTGGGCGTTGTGGTCGCTTTAGCCTCCGCGTTGCTCGATAAACCCGTCGCCTTTGATACGGTCATTTTGGGGGAGGTCGGGCTTTCGGCGGAGGTGCGCAGCGTCCCGCAATTGGCCATCCGCGTCCAGGAGGCCCGGAAGCTCGGGTTCAAGCGCTGCATCGTTCCTCAAAACAATTTGAAAATGAATAAGGAGCTGGATGTCCGCGCGATCAAGATCATCGGCGTGGAAACGGTCAAGCAGGCGTTGGAACAACTTACCACTTACGGCTGAAAAGGAGTTTTTTATGACATTACTGTTTATTCGCAGCTTGTTCGTGATTATGAGCGGGGTCGTCGGGTATTACATTGGTATCCTGGTCCAGCATCCGCTTCTGGGCGCTGAAATTGGCTGCCTGACCGGCCTGACGATCATTTTTATCGAGAACCGGTTACAACGTGTTTCGGTGAAGGGTCTCTCCAGCATGGTTTTTGGCCTGCTTTTGGGTATTTTTATGGCCAAATTACTTTCCGATATTATTTCTTTATTGCCGTTAGGGGAATTTATCCATTCGATTTCGCGGGTCGTGCTGACGCTTGTTTTTTCCTATTTCGGGGCGGTCATGGCGCTGCGCGGCAAGGATGAATTTAACGTGATCATTCCTTACGTGCGTTTTAAGCGCCAGGATGTGCGCGGCGAGGACGTTTTGCTCGATACCAGCGCTATCATCGACGGCAGGGTCGTTGATATCTATAAATCGAATTTTTTGACCGGGCGGCTGATCGTGCCCCGCTGTGTCCTGCAGGAATTGCAAAAGATCTCCGATTCCGTCGATGACATCAAGCGGGAACGGGGCCGGCGCGGCATGGAATTGCTGCGTCATATGCAGAAAGATTCCAAGGCCGAGGTCCATATCCAGGAAGACGACCTGCCGGATATCCCCAGCGTGGATGAGAAGTTAGTCAAGCTCGCCCGGATGATGGACGCGCGCATATGCACGACGGATTTTAATCTGGGCCGCGTCGCCGCATTGCAGGGAGTCGAGGTTTTGAACATCCACGAGCTCGTTAACGCGGTGAAATCCGTTGTCTTGACCGGTGAAAGGCTTGAGGTGAGGTTGGTCAGAGAGGGCAAGGAACCTAACCAGGCCGTCGCTTTTCTGGAAGACGGGACGATGATTGTCGTGGGCGACGCCCAGCAACTGATCGGCAAAAAAGTCACCGTCGCTGTGACGTCCGTTTTGCAGACGCAGGCCGGCAAAATGATTTTCGCCAGGGTTGAGAAATGACAATAAAAGCCATCATTGCCGCAGGCGGATTGGGGACGCGTCTAAAGACGGTCCATCCTAAACCCCTGGCCATGCTCAACGGCAAGCCGCTTCTTGCCTATAGCGCGGAGGTCTTCGACAAGTCTCCTTTGATCGACGCCATTATCATCGTCACGCATGAATACCATGTCATGGACGTGGAGGACGTGGTCAGGCATTACAACTTTAAGAAGGTGCAGCGTGTCATCATCGGCGGCGAAACGCGGTCAGCCTCCGTCTATAAGGGCCTGGAGGAAGCGGGGGAGAAGGCGGATATTCTGGTCATCCACGACGGAGCCAGGCCGCTCATCAGGCCCCAGACGGTCCAGCGGGCCGTCGAGCAGTGTAAACTCCACGGCGCGGCCGTCGTCGGTGTCAGGGTCAAGCCCACGATCAAAAAAGTTGATCCCTTGAATCTCTTCGTGCGCGAGACGTTAAATCGCGCTGAATTGTGGGAGATCCAGACTCCCCAGGTATTCAAACGGGAAATTTTCTGGAAAGCCTACGCGCAAAAAGGGACGGAAGACACCACCGATGACGCGGGCCTGGTTGAACGTCTGGGCGTTCCCGTCAAGGTCGTTGAGGGTGATTACGATAATATCAAGATCACGACCAGCGAAGATCTGATCTTGGCCGAAGCATTCTTGAACGCCCGCGCGAATATCCCCGCATAGCCATGCCTGACAGAATAGGAATAGGTTACGACATTCATCGCTTCGTGAAAGGACGCAAGCTTGTCCTGGGTGGTATTGCGATCCCGCATCCGAAGGGATTGGACGGACACTCGGACGCCGATGTGGTGCTGCATGCCGTCAGTGACGCGCTTTTAGGGGCGGCCGGCAAGGGCGATATCGGGGAACATTTCCCTGATACGGACAAGAAATACCAGGATATCTCGAGTTTGATCTTGCTGGGCCGGGTGTATGATCTGGTTTCCCAAGACGGTTACCAGGTGGGCAA
>MHGM01000032.1:0-808 GCA_001805565.1 Omnitrophica WOR_2 bacterium RIFCSPHIGHO2_01_FULL_52_10 | reverse complement strand
GTTATCCAGGCCGAGGCGCCGAACCTTAAAAACTATAAACCGCGGATGAGAGCGGCCATAGCGAAAGCATTGCGTATTGACGAGAGCTTTGTTAATATTAAGGCCACGACCCATGAAGGGCTGGGAGCTGTAGGCCGTGCCGAAGGAATCGCCGCCTTCGCGGCGGTCATGTTGACCAAGGAGAAATAAGCATGGCGTTTTTTTACACACTTTTTTTGATCTTTGCCGCGTGGGCGCTGATTATCCTTGTGTTTTTCCGGGCGGAGATCCAGTCCACCAAAGAGCGGGATCCGGCGGCCCGCGGGATCGCGGAGATTGTGCTTTTATATCCCGGCCTGCACGCGGTCGTGGCCCATCGCATCAACCATTTCCTGTGGAAAATGAAGGTACCGCTTCTGCCCAGGGCCTTATCCCAGTTGACGCGTTTTTTGACCGGCATCGAGATCCATCCCGGAGCGGAAATTGGCAGAGGGCTTTTCATCGACCACGGGATGGGTGTTGTCATCGGCGAAACATCCATTGTGGGAGACAACGTCACGCTCTTTCAGGGGGCCACTCTGGGAGGGACCGGCAAGGAAACCGGCAAACGGCATCCGACGATCGGCGATAATGTCGTCATCGGCGCCGGCGCCAAGGTCCTGGGCAATATTACCGTCGGCGCTAACAGTTACGTCGGCGCTAACGCGGTCATTATCCGGGATGTTCCCTCCAACGCCACGGTGGTCGGTGTCCCCGGCCATGTCACCAAACAAGAAGGTAACAAGATGGATTTGATGATGGACCATGTTCATACTTCGGACCCGGTGAT
>MHGM01000031.1 GCA_001805565.1 Omnitrophica WOR_2 bacterium RIFCSPHIGHO2_01_FULL_52_10 | reverse complement strand
GCTACAGCCTGATCATCAATTCCGGACAGGACCTGTTCATTTCCAAAGAGAAGTTCGAGATCGGCCGCAATTTTGCCAATAAACTGTGGAACGCCTCCCGGCTTATTCTGATGAATGTCAAAGACCCGGATATCAATGTCGATCTGGGCCGGCTTGACAGAAAAACGCTGGATCTGCCCTCGCGCTGGATCATCGCGCGTTTTTACGCGACGCTGGAGAAGGTCGGCACGGCAAACGAGCGGTACCGATTTTCAGAGGCGGAAAATCTGATTTATGAATTTTTTTGGGGGAATTTCTGCGACTGGTATCTGGAGCTCATCAAAGACCGCTGGTCCGATCCCCTCATCCAGAAAATTGCCTTCGGGATTCTGCGCGACACATTAAAGATGGTCCATCCGTTCATGCCGTTTGTCACCGAGGAGTTGTGGGAAAAAATAGGAAAAGAGAAGGGGCCGTTGTGCCGCCAGGATTGGCCGGTTACCTCAAAAAAGTTGATCGACACGAGCGCTGAAAAACAGATGCAGACGCTGATGGCGCTTGTGGCGGCCATTCGCAATGTCCGTTCCCAGTGGAATGTGAACCCGGCCGAAGAGATTGAATGCCGGCTGGTCACAGCCTCGGCAAAAGATGCCGCACTGCTCGAGAATAATACAGCTGTTTTAAAACAAATGGCGCGGCTGGGGGACACCCGGATTGGGCCTACCCGGATTCTTGGCCCCGCCGTTAGCGGGGCCAAGAATTCTGACAAGGTCCAAAACGCCGTCACGGTCCTGGTCGGGAACATTAAATGCGTCATTCCTCTGGGCGGGGTCATTGACGTGGACAAGGAAAAAAAGCGGATCCTTGACCAGGTTCAGGAGCAGAAAAAGGTGCTGGGCACTTTGACGCAGCGTCTTAAGAACAAGGAATTTTTAAAGAAGGCTCCGGCGGAAATTGTGGCCAAGGAGAAAGAGCGTTTAACGTCGTTAAGTACCAGGGTGACGGAATTAAGGCAGGTCATCGCCAGTCTGGAATAATCTTGCATGCGCACTCCCGGCATTCCCGATTTTGATTTTATCGTTCGTAGAGCCCTTGACGAAGATCGTGTTTGGCATGATGTCACGACGAATCGGCTTGTCGGAGCTGCGGAGATTTCGCGCGCGCGGATCATTGTGAAAGAAAACGCCGTTGTCTGCGGCCGGGCCATGGTCCAGCGGGTTTTTCAGGAACTGGACAAAAACATTCGATGTGATCTCCGTTGCGCCGAAGGCCAGGAAGTAAAAAAGAATACGACCGTCCTGCTTGTGAAAGGAAAAACCAGGGCGCTTCTGGCGGGAGAGAGGACGGCGCTTAATTTTTTGGGCTATCTTTCGGGCGTCGCGACCAACGCGCGCAGGGACGTCCAGGCAGTTTTTCCCTGCCAAGTCACAATTTTAGATACACGTAAGACAACGCCGGGCTTGCGGGAGTTGGAGAAATACGCGGTGCGTTGCGGCGGTGCGCGAAATCATCGTTCAAACCTTGCAGACATGATCCTCGCGAAGGATAATCACCGTTGGGCTTGCCGCGGGATGACTGTCGCGCAGATGATCAAACGTCTTCGCCACGGGGAGAAAAAGGTGATAGAATTCGAGGTGGATACGTTGCCGCAATTTGCACAGGCGCTGGAGGCCGGGGTTGACATTATCTTGCTGGATAATATGAATTGCACACAAATGAAGAAAGCAGTCGCTTTGCGCAATAAAACGGGAAAGAAGGGGCGGCCGCTTCTGGAGGCCTCCGGCGGCATTACACTTAAAAATATCAAGCGAGTTGCCCGGACCGGCGTCGAGCGTATTTCCGTCGGGGCATTAACGCATTCCCGCAGGTCCATTGATGTCACTATGGAATTCATTGGAAAATAATCTTATGAAGCAAATCCGGGCTATTTTTTTTGTTACTTTTGTTTTATCCGCGTTTTGTTTATCGGTGCCGCAGGGGTATGGCCAGGATGATATTGCCGGTCAATCCATTTTTGACGACAAGCAACTTTTGGATGGATACGCGCAGAAATACGCTGATTTTTCCAAAGACGTCATTCTGGAAATGATCATGGACGATACGCTCAATTCGTACCAGATCGCATCGGCCGTGCGGGTATTTAAAGAGCGTTACAGTGGAGAAGTTGTTTCGCGGGAAAAAAGTCGCGGGGAACGTATTTTAGTACGACGGCTCAAGTTGACGGATTCGCCGTTTGTGGAGGTGGAGATTATGCACACGTTATGCCGGATGGACCGCTACCGCTACTTTCAGCCGATGGTTCCCGCGCTGATCCAGAAGCTTAATCATTATAACGCGGCCGTCAATGAAATCGCCTTCAATAGCCTCAATGATATTATCGATGTCAACAATAAACGCGCGCGGGAGGCGCGGATTGTTTTTACCACGATCCGCAAGATGCTGTTTTTGTCCCGTAACCGCTTGGTTAACGTCACCGACCCCGATGAGAAACTGGCAAGAAAATTGAAACTGCTGCGCTGGTCCATTAAAGTGCTCGGCCGCCAGGAGCTCAACCGGTTGCCGCCGGAAGTCATTAATCTGCTTTAAAATGAAACCCGACCGTCCAACCTGGATCCTCTTCGCCGGTTTATCCCTCCTTGGTTTCATCCTTTGGCTGCGATTAAGTTGTCCTCAACTGGAATTCGTTAATTTTTCCGTTGACCGTGCGAAGGCATCCGGAATTGCCAGGGAGTATCTGCGCGCGCGCCAGGAAGACCCGGCGCGTTTTCGCGCGGCGGCGGTATTTTCCGCAGACGGCGAGGCTGATCGTTACCTGCAACATACTGTTGGCTTCGCCGGGCTTGTTGAATTTATCCAAAAACATGATTTTGATCTGTTTTACTGGGTCGTCCGGTTTTTCCGGGAGAACGAAAAAGAGGGGTACAAAGTTTTTATCAGCTCAGCGACGGGCGAGGTGATCGGCTTTCAGCATATCATTGATGACAACGCCGCGCGTGAACCCTTGGAAAGGAACGAGGCACGGCGTAAAGCCGTCGAGTTCCTGAAAGAGGGATTCCAGTTTAATATCGACCAATACGCGGTCAAAGGCGATCTCGTGACGGTTTACGATAACCGCTCGGATTTTTCGTTCAGCTGGCAGCGAAAAGATGTGCAGATCCCCTGGAGCCCGCAGGAGAATTCCTCCTCCCCGCGGCCAGAGGTCCCCCGAGGGGGAGGAGCCTTTGGCCGAAGGGAGCCTAACGGCGGGACAGGGAAGTTGCTCATTAGTGCCAAGGTGACGGGGCAAGAGATCCTTTCTTTTGGCAAGCACACTTTTTTGGTCCCGGATCAGTTCAACCGTTATTTGGCGCATATCCAGGATACCGGAAGGATCCTCTCGCAGTTCATTTACCTCCTGTATTTAGCGCTTTTTACCTCGGCTGTTTTTTTTATGATCGTCCGGCGCAATCATCTGGCTACTCACATGACCAAACGTTTTTATAGCGGCCTGATGGCCTTTTCATTCGCTTTATCGCTGCTGGCTGTTTTGAACCAATGGCAAAATGTTTTGTTTGATTACAATACGACGGGCGCCTTTCGCATTTATCTTTGGCAGCTTGGCATGCAGACGCTTGTTGGCGCTTTGTTCGTCAGTGTGGCGATCATCATGCCGGGCCTGGCCGGAGAGGCGTTGCATGATCAGGCTTTTAAGGAAAAGCCCGAAGGGTCATTTTTATATTATCTGCGTTCGACGTTCTTTTCGCGGGAAGTGGCGAAGACAATTCTACTGGGATATGGCGTATGGATTATTATGCTGGGCATTCAGTCGGTTCTCGTAGGATTGGGTCAGCGCTATGCCGGGGTGCGGGTCGAACACACCTGGATGAATAATCTTTCCACGGCATATCTGCCGTTTTTGGCGGCTTTTACCCTGGGACTCAAGGCCAGCTTTACCGAAGAATTGATGTACCGGTTGTTCGCTATCAGTTTTGGGAAAAAGCTTCTGGGAAGCACCGTTGCCGCGGTTATTATTTCGTCGCTCATATGGGGGTTTAGCCACAGCAATTATCCGGTTTTCCCCATGTGGTTTCGCGGCATCGAAGTTACGTGTCTGGGGCTGTTTTTATCCTGGGTTTATTTGCGTTTCGGGATTATTCCGGTCATTGTCGGCCATTATCTTTTTGACGTTTTCTGGAATTGCGCGGAATACATGCTGGGTGTTACCAGGCCGTTTTATTTCTTTAGTTCGCTTTCGGTGCTTCTTCTCCCTTTGACGTGGGCGGCGGCCGCGTTTTTTTTGAATAAAAAAGCAGAACTCCAGCCGATGCGCTGGCGTATGAGCAAACATCAGCTTTACAATCTGGACGTATTAAAGACGTTTTTTCGCCAGCATCCAGAAGAAATGCGTAAAAAAACACCGCAGCAAATTATGGACGAGATCTCCGGTCATGGCTGGGATCCGGCGGTCGTGGAGGCGGCCCTGGAAGACGCAGGAATTCCCGTCCCTAGGCCATAGGTCGGGGTTTGCTGATATTTTTCTTGCGCAAATCAGATTCTTTGATATACTACAGCAAATAGTAAAATTTTACTATATTTTGGCGGTGGGGAAATTATGCTGTTAAAACCATTTAACTTCCATGCTCCCAACAGTTTAGAATCTGCCCTTCAAACATACGGAAGTCTGCAGAACGTCAAATTGCAGGCAGGAGGGACCTTTTTGCTTAATGGCCTGAAAACCATGAAGCGAAAGGGGGCCAAAACCCCGCAACATATCATCAGTCTGGCCCATATCCCGGAATTGAAGGGGATCGAGGATCAGGGAGATTACGTCGTAGTCAAATCCATGACCAATATTGATGAGATCTATGATTCGCCTTTACTGACCGGTAACCTAAGGGTATTGAGGGTCGTCGCCAGGAATATTTCATCACAGTTGATCAGGAATATGGCCACCCTGGGAGGCAATCTGACGTGCCGGTATACCTGGACCGAAATGCCAGCGGTCATGATCGCCTTGCAGGCCCGGATGCATTTTACGGGTGTTGACGGTAAAGAGGAAATAGTCCCGGCCGAAGAATTCTTCAAGAACGCCGCCAAAACAGACAAGATCTTTACCCAGGCAAGCATTAAAAAAGACAAGGACATTTCTTTCGCTTACTACCGGGCCAAGAAATCTTTGCCCGTGGACATCCCATTATTATCTTTATGTGTCACGACTCGTTTGCTCAAAGGAAAATTTTCGCAAACGATCGTAGCGGTTAATAATTGTGTCGCCTTCGCGCAGCGAGATCGCAAACTCGAAGACTTTCTCAACGGAAAAGCCGTTGATCAAGCAGTCGCGGAAACAGCTCTGGAGCATCTTGATGAATCCATCTATGCCGCGCGCGGTACCGATTATAAAAAATACATGTTTCGCGTAGGGATCAGGCATGTCTTGCGTGATCTGACAGAGAAACAGCGATGACCAAACTCAACATTAATAAGCGAGAATATCAGCTTGACCTCAAGGGGCATGAAACGCTCCTGGAGGTTTTGCGCGATTTCTTAAGCCTGACCGGCACTAAGACCGCGTGCGAAGAGTCTGAATGCGGGACGTGCACGGTCGTTATGGGAGGCAAAGCGGTCCTTTCCTGCATTACCTTGGCGGCAAATTGCGTGGGTCGGGAGATCACGACGATCGAAGGCCTGGCCGATGGGGAAGAGCTGCATCCCGTGCAGCAGGCGTTCATCGATTGTGGCGCCGTGCAATGCGGATTTTGTATCCCGGGGATGATCATGTCGGCCAAAGCTTTATTGGACAAGAATCCCGAACCGACCCAGGAAGAAATTGAATATGGTTTGGACGGTAATCTTTGTCGCTGTGCCTGTTATTTAAAGATCTTTGACGCCATTCGTGATGCCGGACAGAAAATAAAAGCATTAAAGAGCTGATATGGTCACCTCCGTTAAAAAAACATTTTCCAAAGAATATGTCGACCCCGTTGGCAAAAGTGTGCCGCGTATTGACGGCAAGGGCATAGTCACGGGTCAGACGAAATATGCCTTTGATGTCAGTTTCCCAAATATGCTCATCGGGAAAATGCTCCGTTCGCCGCATCCACACGCGCGGATCATCAGGATCGATACTTCAAGGGCCGCGAAGCTCCCCGGCGTGCGGGCCGTCATCACAGCCAGGGACACGCACCAGATCAAATTCGGCTCCAACGAATATTTTTTCCCGCATACCGTTGATCAAATGGCCATTGAGGCCGAAAAAGTGCGTTACGTCGGTGATGAGCTTGGAGCCGTGGCGGCCGTTGATGAAGAAACCGCGCTGGAGGCGTTAAGCCTGATCGACGTCCAGTACGAGATCCTTCCGGCTGTTTTTGATGTTCGGGAAGCCATGAAGCCGGGCGCCCCGCAAATTCACGAATCCCTCAACAATATCGCCGTTATCTTACCCGTAAATTTCGGGAATTCTGATCGGGCTTTAAAAGAAGCGGATTATGTCCGGGAAGATCTGTTTTTCGCGCCCGCCGCGCATATGGCCGCCCTGGAACCGCATGTCTGCGTTGGGCAATGGGAAACATTCTCCAATAAAGTGACGTTGTGGGCTTCCAGCCAGGCGCCTTTTAAGTGTCGTGAAGCGTTGGCCAAAACGCTCAAACTTGATTTGAACGACGTGCGTGTCATTAAAATGGCGGTCGGAGGGGGGTTTGGCGGCAAGTTGGAAATGTTGCCGATGGATTTTGCCGCCTGTTTATTGTCCAAGAAGGCCGGTGGATTGCCGGTCAAGATTTGTTGTAATCGTGAAGAGGAGTTTTTGGCTACGCGGCGCAAACACGGAATGATCTATAAAATTAAATCCGGAGTTAAAAAGGATGGAACGCTGGTCGCCATTACCGGAGAAGTTATTGCCGACGGCGGCGCGTATTGCAGTTACGGCCCGACGGTGTTGGCCGCGGCGATCATGCGTATTTTTATGCTTTATAAGATTCAACATTTTCGGATGACCGGTTACCGCGTTTATACCAACACTCCTATTAGTGGAGCGATGCGCGGCTTTGGCGGTGTGCAAGCCGGATTTGCCATTGAATCCCATATGGATATGCTGGCGGAAGCGATTGGCATGGACCCGGTTGAATTCCGCCTGAAAAATATCACCACGCCCAATATGGTCACCATCAACAAAATGGTTTTAACGACCAATGGTCTTAAGGAATGCATTGAAAAAGCTATCGAATCCTGCCGTTGGTATGAAAAACGGGGAAAACAGAAACATCTTTGCCGCGGCATCGGCATCGGCATTGCCGCCGATGTTATGGGTTCTAAAATGTATAAATCGCACGAATCCGCCGGATCGATTGTCAAGGTCGAAGAGGACGGGTCCGTGTATTTATTTACTGGCGCCGCGGATACGGGACAAGGATCGAACACCGCGCTTTCCCAGATCGCCGCGCAGGAATTGGGCGTCAGTTACAGCCGCATCCGTTGCAAATCCGGAGACACGGAGATCACGCCGTTTGACACGGGAAGCTTTGCCAGCCGTGTCACGTTTATTTCCGGCAACGCCACTCTTTTGGCCGCGCGCGACGCCAAAAAGCAAATTCTAGCCATTGTCGCGGAAGACTTGCAGTTGAATATCGATGATCTGGACATCAAAGCGGAAGAAGCCATCAATATAAAAAATAAGTCCGTTCTGATGAGTTTTGATAAAGCGCTGGAGTTGTGTTACGCGTTTAATTATGGTAAACAAATTATCGGCCGCGGCAGTTACAACCCGAAGACAACGCCGATCGATTTTCGAACCGGTGAAGGAAACGTTTCGGGGAGTTATGGATTTGAAGCGCAGATCGCCGAAGTTGAAGTCAACAAGGAGACGGGAGAAGTCCAGGTCCTGAAATTATGGGACGCCCACGACATCGGAAAAGCCATCAATCCCCAATCCGCCGAAGGCCAGATCGAGGGGTCTTTGGCGATGGGATTAGGGTATACCTTTATGGAAAA
>MHGM01000030.1:3883-8045 GCA_001805565.1 Omnitrophica WOR_2 bacterium RIFCSPHIGHO2_01_FULL_52_10 | reverse complement strand
GTGCATGTTCTTAAACAATCGGACGAGAGTCTTTAGCCGGGATCAACGGGGGTCGCTTTTAATCGAGGTCCTGGTGTCTGTTGTGATCCTGTCTACCGCTTTGACGCTTATCATCCAGTCGATGGCCGCGAGCCTGCGGGCCATCCAGTACGGGGCCGGTTATACGACCGCGCTCATTTTATTGGACAACCAGATGTGCGATCTGCTGCGTAAAGGAACGGCCAAGTCGGGATTACGGGAAACAAAAAATTTAGCCGGGCCCGCCGGATCCCGGACCGGATACAGTTATTCCATGCGCGCCGAACCTTCGGACATCGTGGCCGATAACAAGATCGTGGAGGTCGATGCGTCCGTCGCGTGGCGCTCGGGGAAGAAAGACAGCACGGTCGATCTCACAACTTTCCTTTTTGCCGCCTCCAATGAATAATTTTCGTCGAGCGTTTACCCTTGTCGAACTTCTTCTGGCGTTGAGCATTTTTTCCATGGCCGCTTTGTGCGTTTACGGCACATTTGGGGCGGGTGTCAGGATCAATCAGCGATCCGAAGGCGAGAACGCGGCCTATCGCCAGATACGCCTCGCCCTGGATTTGATGTCCGTCGACCTGGAGAACGCGGTCCCTTACGATTTTACGAATTCCTACCCCGACCAGACCGCCTTTCAAGGGGAAGACGACGCCATTACGTTTCTTCTGGCCTCCGGGAAAGGATTGAAGGTCATCCGCTATTATCTGGATTCTGCGCAACAAGGCAGAGTCCATAAAGTCGTTATAGGCGCCACACATACGCGTAATGTGGACGCGGTCGCAGATTACCGCGAACAAGAGGTGCCGCTGCGCGATCTGGTCCGGGAGGAATGGGATTTTCCGGATTACCTTAGCGGCACGACGGGAGAACATCACGCGGCGGAGGTCATCGCCACCGACGTTGCAGAGAACAGCCTTAAATTTTTCTACGGCTACCTGTTGAATCCGGCCGGCGGCGAGGACACCCAGATGGGCGATGCTTATGAGTGGCGCGAAAAATGGACGCAAGGGGATGTCCCTCTTATGGTACGCATCGAGATGGATTTTTTTCTCACTGGGCCAGCCCGGCGTATGGTCGTGATGCGTAAAGATGTCTTTATTCCCCCAGGTTCCTGGGGGAAACCGGAAAAAATATAATTGAAAATGTTTGAGTTCTCCATGAGAAAAAAGAAGTGTTCTGTGCCAGAACACTTCCCTGGACGAAAAAGGAAGTGTTCTGGCACAGAACGCTTGCGTTCTGGTACAATACTGGTCAGTGTCTTGTGGATTCTGGTCATTCTGACGGTCTTGACCGTAAGCTTGGGGCGTAACACGCACGTCGAGCTTTCGCTGGTCAAACATGCCGTCGGCAAGTTGAAGTCGAAGTATATCGCTTGGGCCGGATTTGTTTATGCGGTGGAACGTATTCGTGAAGATTCCGCAGACGCGGACGCGGTGAAACAGGACACGCTTTACCAGTGTGGTGTTCGCTTGGGCGATGAAGAGTCCCCGCAAGAGGCATTCCAAAATATCACCGTTGGTGACGGGTATTTTGACGTGCAATACGTCCCCGGCGGGCAGGAGGGAAAGAAGATTTATTACGGGCTGCAGGATGAAGAACGCCGGATCAATATTAACGCCCTGACCGTTCAAAATTATAACATCTTGAGCGCGTTGGTTAACGTCCTGGGTTTTGACGAGGAAACGGCCAAAACAATCGCCTGCGCGGTCCTGGACTGGAAAGATGAAGACGACTCTCCCGTCGATACCACTTATGGCGCCGAAGACGATTATTATGGCCGTTTAGCCAGAGCGCATCAGTGCAAAAACCGTTCTTTTGATTCCCTCGAAGAATTGCTTTTGGTGCGGGGCATGACGCGGGAAATCTATGACGCCCTGAAGGATTATGTCACCGTTTTTCCAAAGCAGGGAACATTGCGGGTGAATTTTGACACGGCGCCGGCCGTCGTTTTGACGGCTTTGGCCCGCGCGATGAGCACGGTGCTTCCCGATGTGGCGCCATCCGACGCGGATGCCCTGGTCGAAAAAATTTTGCGCTACCGCCAGGGAGAAGACGGCGCCGCTTTGACGCGTGACGACCGGGTCGTCGGTCTTAATGAAATGCCTGTTAACGCCACGGAGAGGAACTTGTTCCTGGCAATGTCCCAATTTCGCACGTACACCTCGAACTACCTGCGCGTCCGTGTCAAGGGAACCGAGAAAGCAAGGGGGGCCCAAACGGTCATCGAGGCGGTGGTCTATCGCAACGATCTTTCCACGCTAGGCTGGCACAGGGATTAAAATGTCCAAGAATATTTTTACTTCCATTGAAATTACGGACAGCGGTATCCGGCTGTTTCAGACCCAAACGGTGCGTCACAAACAGGTCTTGTGCGCCTGCGATGTTAAACCTCTGCAGAATTTTACCGATGGGGAGATCGTCGAGAAATTATCCGAGATCACCGCCCTGCGCGATATCCAGCCGCAGCGTTTAAGTGTCGTGATCCCGCGGCGTTTGACCATCCTCAAACAGATGCGCCTGCCGTCGCAAAATGAACCCGAGATCAGGAAGATGCTTGATCTGCAATTGGTCAGTCAGATCCCTTACGCGCTGGAGGACGTTATTTATGATTTTGTGGTCGTGGACCGAGAGCCTCCGGGGTACGTGCGCGTGCTGGCGGCGATCGTGCATCGGCAGGATGTCAGCGAGAAATTCCTGAAATTGTGCAAGGAAGCGGGATTACAGCCGGAACGTTTCGTTTTAAGCTCTCTGGGAATAGTCCATTGGCTCAATTATCAGCAGGGAAAAATGCCGGTCCCGGTGAATCAGCCGATCCTCGTGCTTAATATCGATGTCGACCATACGGAAATTTGTTTTTGCCATAATCAGAATCTGCTTTTTTCACGCAGCGTCAATTACGGCGCCAGGGACCTGGCGACGGAGAATATGCGGGGGCTCACCCACCAGGTCGAATTGAGCCTGAAGAATTATCTTAAGGATAATATGGGGCCGGGCGTCAAGCGCATGATCGTGTTGTCAACCTTGCCGGAGGCGTCGGCGCTGAAAGGACAATTAGAGGAGATGTCGCTTGTTCCTGTTGACTTTTATTCACCTTTAAATAACATCCTGTGCCAGAAAAATATGAGCCTGGGGGCGCTGAAAAGCCAGCCGGGGGTTTCGATCGCGGCCGGCATGGGATTTCTACTTTCCGACGGGAAGAAAGCGCTCAATCTCATCCCGCAGGAAGTCCACAACATCAAGCAATCGAAACGCCGGCAAACCCAGTGGGCGCAGTTCGCGTTGCTTTTCGTATTGACCGTTGGTCTGGCTTTGTCGGTCCCCGGCGTCGAATTCCTCCGCAAGGTCAATTATTTGAACTCGTTGAAAAAGAAGAGCGAAGTGGCCAAGCCGGAATTGGAGCGGATCAAAAAGCGGATGAGCCTGGTCAAGGTTGTTCAGGAGGAATTGGGGAAACGCGTGGTCGTGGCCGATCTGATCCAGGAACTTTACCGTCTGGCGCCTCCCGAGTTATCTTTTCAGTCGCTGTATCTTAACGAACGGGGGCAGTTCGTCATTCATGGGTACGCGGGAACGAGCGCGAGCGTCCATAATTTTCAGCAGAATTTGGTGAAATCTGTTCTGTTTAAGGCCGTCAATCTTGAATTCGCCACCAAGCGGAAAATTTTTAACATGGAGGTCACCGATTTCCAGATAACCTCCGAGGTGAATGCCGAACATGATTAGGCGCTTAAGCTCGCGGGAGCTGAAGATCCTCGTTGTTTCATCGGTTTTGGCCTCGACCTATATCGGCTATATCCTGCTGGTCATGCCGGCGAAAGAAAAATTTTTCGCGCTGGATGAGGAGATCCTAGCCCAACAACGACGACTGGCGAAAAGTGCCACGGAAATCAAAAAGGCCGATGACATGGAAAGACTTTTGGCGGTCTATGAGCAAAGATTCAAGCAACCCGCCAGCAACGAAGGGACTATGTCTTCGATCCTCTCCGAGATCGAGGCAGTCGCCGCGGATCTGAAATTGCAAATTGCCAATCTGACCCCCAAGAGGGTTAGGGAGTCGGACATTTCCAACCGTTTTTCGGTCAGCCTGACCATTGACGGCAATTTTATCGACGTATTACAGTTCCTGCACACGCTCCAG
>MHGM01000030.1:0-3877 GCA_001805565.1 Omnitrophica WOR_2 bacterium RIFCSPHIGHO2_01_FULL_52_10 | reverse complement strand
CCGCATCTTTTCGACGTTGAAGAAGCGCGCTTCGACAAAGGGACGCGCCAGCAAACCGCTTCCGTTAAAGCCAGCCTGGTTTTGGGAAAAACATTTGTTCCTTGAAAAAGGAACTTGAAAAAGAATGAATAATTGTTGACAGCGAGGAGGGACTCCGTAGAATGAAATTAGTCGACTCTCCGCACGGAGAGTTAGGTTTAACCATCTCAACGGCAATGAGTTATCTAACGGCCCTCCATCTCGAACGTGAACCATTTTCCACCAGCCCGGACCCGTCGTTTTTTTACCGTTCCAAAGAACATTACACGGCGCTCAACCGTCTGGAGATCGCCATCCGCCTCAAACGGGGATTGAATTTGATTTTGGGCGATGTGGGGACGGGCAAAACCACCCTCTCGCGGGCTCTCCTGCAGGCGTTCTACGGAGAAGAGGATTTCATTTTTCATATGATCCTCGATCCCGCCTTCAAGTCGGAATACCAGTTTCTTACTCACTTGACCAAATTGTTCGGCATCAGTCCGTTCTTTCGTTCCACCATCGACCACCGGGAAGCCATCGAGAAATACTTGTACCATAAATGCGTCGAAGAAAAAAAGACGGTCGTCCTGATCATCGATGAGGGGCAGAAGCTCATGCAGCCCCAATTAGAGGTGCTGCGTACGTTGTTAAATTACGAGACCAACGAATATAAACTTTTACAGCTGGTCATATTCGCTCAAATGGAATTATTGCCGCGCGTCAAAAGGGTGCGTAATTTTATGGACCGCATTAACGTCAAATACATGCTGAATCCTCTTGATGAACAGGAAACCGGAAAATTTATCGAATTTCGACTGAAGCAGGCCGGTTATAGCGGCGAAAGAAGTCTGCTGACCGCCGAGGCGGTCAAAAAGGTGTACGATCATACTCAAGGGTATCCGCGCCAGATCGCGCTTCTTTGCCATAACGCGATGCAGCATCTGATCATGGGCGAGCATGAGATCGTCACGGCCGAATTGATCGAAAAGATCATTGCCCAAGAAAAGATATGGAATTGATGAAGGAAGATGCGCTGACATCCGAAGAAAAACTGCTGCGGCTTATCCGCAAAAAAGATAAATCTTCCGGGTCGCCGTCGCTGCCTTTTCAGGAAAATCAGACCACGACCTCTCCCGATCTGCCCGGAGAGGCGCAAAGATCCGGGAATCAGATGGACGTTCTCTCGTTGTCCATCCGCGTCCTGGCCGTGACGGCCTGCATTATCCTGGTTTTTGTTTTAAACAAGTACGCCCTCCTTCGGACGAAACCGCCGGCAGGACAGGCGCTGTCATCGCCCATGCAAGCCGCTGAAGATATTTCTCCTTCCGCGAAAGAGAAGGAGGAAGAGGGATTACCCATTGCGGCCATTGAAGTACGTCCTTTCGATTCTTATAAGCCGGCGATGGAAAGCCGGGACATTTTTCAGGCCCCCTGGGAGCAACCTGCTCAAGATATCCCCGCTTCCAGCGTTTCCAGCACCGAACTGGTCAAGCAGTTGAAGCTGGTCGGTATCTTGCTGGACAAAGACCCCAAAGCCATCGTGGAAGATCTGGGGACGCAGCAGACATTTTTTGTTTCTCCGGGCGAACGGATCGGCAACGCCATCGTTCAAGAGATCCGTCAGGATAAAGTCATCTTGATTTTTGGTCAAGAAAAAGTGGAATTGGTGCCTTAAATAAGGTAAGGTAATGTAATCGCCAATATTCAAGTTCTATGCACATAAAATTATTTACATTTCATACGATCATCCTGAGTTTTATCCTCGCCGGTACCGGCGTGTGCCCGGCGCAGGAACAAATCCTCATGGGAGCGACGGGGGACGCCCCGCCTGTTACAGCGGAATACCAGCCCGAAGAGCTCTCAAGCCCCCCGGTCATTTCTTTACAGCCGCCTTCAGCCGATAAACTCCCCTTGGCAGGGGAAAAGCAGGTCATCGATGTCCTGGATTTAAAAAATATGGATATCCTCGATGTGCTTAAGCTGATCTCGCAAAAAAGCGGGTTGAACATCATCGCGGGGCAGGACGTGCGCGGACGCATTACGGTTTTCTTGAAAGATATCGAAGTCATGAATGCTTTGAAGATCATCGTGGAATCTTACGGGTGGGCGTATGTCAAAGACGGCAGTATTTTCAAGGTCATGACCGCGGCGGAGTATGAGGCCAAATACGAACGTAAATTCGGCCAGAATACGGAAACGCGCATCAAGCAGCTGCTGTTTGCCAAGGCGAGCGACGTGGCCACGATCCTTAACGAAGTCAAAAGCCGCGCGGGGAAGATCATCGCCGAAGACAAATCCGGGACGGTCATTCTCATTGATGACCCCCAAAAGATCGACGCGATGGAGGAGGTTATCAAAAAGATCGACGTCCCTATCCAGACGGAGGTGTTTGACTTAGGATACGCGAAGGCCGAAGATATCTCCAACAAGATCAGCGCAGTGTTGACTCCCGCCATCGGCAGCATGAAATTCGATGAGCGTTCCAACAAAGTCGTCATCTCGGATACGGCGCAGGCTTTGGCGAAGATCCGCAAGATCATCGACGCCTTCGATGAGAAAGACAAGCAGGTGTTGATCGAAGCCAAGATCATCCAGATCGTCCTTAACAACGAGCATAAAATGGGCGTGGACTGGGAAGGGATCATCAGGGATTTTCACAGTCTGGATTTAACCAGCAATTTTGATGTGCTCACTTCCACGGACAAAGCTGGAAGGTTAAGTATCGGGACCCTCGCCAGTGACGATTACACCGCCCTGGTCGAGGCCCTGGACACGGTCGGGACGACCAATATCCTTTCGAGCCCCCGCATCACGGCCGTCAACAACAAGGAAGCGAAGATCCTGGTGGGGTCCACCGAGCCGTATGTCACCACGACCACCACGACTCCATCTGCCGGCCCGACGACGACCGCCGAAAGCGTCAATTTCATTGAAGTCGGTGTAAAGCTGTATGTCACACCCACCATCCATGAGGACGGTTTTGTCACCATGAAAATCAAACCGGAAGTGAGTTCCGTCACCAGCAACCTGACCACAAGTAACAACAACACGATCCCGGTCGTGGAGACCTCCGAGGCCGAGACGACCGTGATGGTCAAAAACGGCGTGTCCATCGTCATCGGCGGGTTGATCAAGGAAGAAAAAATTACATCTCACAAGAAGGTTCCGTTTTTAGGGGATATCCCCGTGATGGGCTTCGCCTTCCGCAGCCAGGACGATGAGGTGTCGAAAACCGAGATCGTCATCTTTTTGACGCCTACGATCATCACCGGCGACGTCAAAAAAGAGGATCTGGCGGAGGCCGCGTCGTCACGACAGCAATAGCTCGGCAGGGATATCGGCAATGCGCAAACTAACTCACGCGGAACTCGTCGCCCGTCAGCAGCAACAACAAACACCCCGTTTTCAACTTCCGTTCACGGTCGTTTTGAACAATATCCGCAGTCTTCATAATGTCGGGTCAATATTCCGCACTTGTGACGGAGTGGGAGTGGAAAAATTATGGCTGTGCGGCATCACGGGGTATCCCCCCAACGCGCAACTGGCCAAGACGGCCTTGGGTGCCGAGAGACGGGTCAGCTGGGAATATCGCGCGGACGTCTGTTCAGTTTTGAAAGAACTCAAGGCGAGCAATTATCAGATCATTCTTCTGGAGCAAACGACAGAGAGTGTTTCCTGTGATGAATTTGAGCCCGGCGGCCCGGTTTGCCTGGTCGTGGGCAATGAGATCGAAGGTGTCGCCCAGCCGCTCGTGGCTTTAGGCGACGCGGCTGTTGAGATCGAGATGACCGGGCTGAAAAATTCTCTAAACGTTTCGGTCGCCTTCGGCATTGTGGCGTATCACATCCGTTCCCGCCTG
>MHGM01000029.1:5807-8437 GCA_001805565.1 Omnitrophica WOR_2 bacterium RIFCSPHIGHO2_01_FULL_52_10 | reverse complement strand
CCAGCCGATGGTCCCGGTGGGAGTCCAGCAAACAACCAGCCCTGTATTTTGGCTGCGGATGGATCACCATTGCGTCCTTTTTCTCCTCGATGCGGGCCCCGATCTTGCGCAACTCATCCGTGAGGTCGCTGATCCGGTCAGATTCCTTGACACGCGCGTGCCCGATATCATATAAACGGGTTTTTCCGCGGGCGAAAAGGGCGATGACCGCCATAATCGGTACCAAATCCGGGCAATCCTTCAAGGAAAAATTGCCGCCTTTAAGCCGCAACGGCCCTTTGATACGGATAGCGGTAGCTGTTTTTTGAAATCGTGCCCCCATTTTTCGCAATAAAGACAGAATATGCCGGTCCGCCTGGACAAGGTCATCGCGTAAAGCCCCGCTTAAGACAACCTTGGAACGATTAAGAAGCGCCGCGGCCATCAAAAAAGCGGCCAACCCATAATCCGAGGGGACCAGAAAATTCTTTAACCCTTTAAACCGTTGGTTGCCGGCCATTGAATACTGGCGCGCTCCTTTTGAGCGGATACGCACCCCGCTTTGGGCCAAGACCTGGCAGGTCATGGTGATGTAATCAGCGGAAACCATTTTCCCGCCCTGGACCGTCAAACGCGTAGGATGATTTAATTGCGGACAGGTGATCAATAAAGCGGATATAAACTGGGAACTAAGACTGCCATCAATATGGACATCGCCGCCCCGAAGAGTTCCTCCGGTCAAACGGATCGGGACGCTCTCTTTTTTTTCGATTCCGCGGATACGGCTGCCCATGGCGCGCAACGCGCGCGTTAAAAAAAAATTGGGTCGTCCTTTAAGCGTGCCGCTACCGGCAATCACGGCTTTTGAACCATGCAGAGCAACCAGAGGTAAAAGAAGCCGTAAAACAGTGCCGGATTCCTGGACATTAATATTGGATAAACGGGGCGAATGGGCATTGGCCACGACCTGCCACGCGCCAGATTTCAGGCGCGTTACACGCGCGCCTAATTTACGCGCGGCGCGCATGGCGACTTTCGCGTCGTCACAATCCGATGGATGCTGGATGCGTGAAGTTCCACCGCAAGAGGCGATCAAAAACGCGCGAATGGAATGGGATTTGGACGCGGGAAGCCGTACCGCCCCACGTAAGGTAGGTGTAGGATTAACCTGAAGAATCATTTGATAATGACAGAATCGCCCTTGCGGACCTGCCGGCTCGTCAATGGCGGGATAAAGTCAGCGGCAGACATCTCCGGCTGGACGCGGGTGACCTTGATCTCTCCAATGAGATCTTTACCGCGGGAAACGGATAAAATCTGTTCTTCCTTGATGCCGTGATTGGCGCCGAGATTAACGATGACGAATTCCGTTTCTCCGTCGACCATAACAATGCGTCCCTCCGGAACTGCCTTGGCTGGAGCGACCACGATCTTTTCAAGCTGGACTTCTTCTTTTTTGTTTTCGGATTTTTCTTGCTCAACGGCGGGCGCCACTTCTTCTTGAGGCTGCTGCGCCGCAGGGACCGCTTCGATCGGTGCTGGCGACGGAACACCTTGCTGTTGCATCTTAGCTAAAGCCTCTTCCAGTGTTTTCGCGCGTTCTTCAGCCGCGCTCAATTTTTGTTCGAGCTCCTGACGGGCGCCTTGTTCGGTCTGCAACTGCGCCTCCAGCTCGGGCAGCTTTTGGGCCGCCTCGGCATTACTATCTATTTTTTGCTGCAACTCCGTCCTGGCCTTGGCTTCCTTTTCAAATTTTTCCTTAAGCGCCTGGTTCTCTTTCTTCAATTCTTCCCGAATACCTTCCTGCAATTCCAGTTCATCCAGCAAACCGTTGATCTTTTCATCAGCCTCTTTATTTTTTTCCTGCAACAGAAATCCCTGTTTTATGGCGTCCTGCAACTTGGCCTCCAGCTTGGTAGCATTGGCAACACTCTGCTGCAGAGCGGTTTCCGTGGATATTCTTCTTTCCTTCTCTTTACTTAAAAAAAACATGGCGAGACCAGCGAGCGAGAGCGAAAGGATGACAAAAATGACGAGAAAAATAACAAGAACTTTACCGGAGGAATTTTTGTTTATATTCATAGGTTTTGTCTTCCCTCTTAAGTTATTGGCAGGTTACCCTTTACATTATATGTAAAAAGACCAACAAGTAAAGCTGGAATTTAATTTTCCCCTGTACGTTCCAATCCCGCTTTTTGCAAAAAATCCCCGGGTGGCCGGCAGGAAAATTCCAGAAAACACTTCCAGTGCGGATGCTCAAATCCGATCGCCTGGGCGTGCAAGGCCAGGCGCGAAAAATTTCCCTTGCGCCCGTATTTCGCGTCGCCCAGGATCGGGTGATGAATATGGTTCATGTGCACGCGCAACTGGTGCGTCCGGCCCGTTTTTGGAAAAAGAGAGATCAGCGTCACGCCTTTATGCCGCTTGATCACACGATAGAATGTGACAGCGTCTTTGGCCGCGGCATCGTATTGAACATCCCGCAAATCATGATGCACCGGATGCCGACCCAAGGGCGCGTCGATAATGCCTTCGTCAAATTCCACCTCGCCTTCGACCAGCGCGACGTATTGCTTTTTCACTCTATGTTTCTGGAACTGCCTGGCCAACTGCGCGTGCGTCTGGTTGTCCTTAACCGCGATCATCAACCC
>MHGM01000029.1:1538-5796 GCA_001805565.1 Omnitrophica WOR_2 bacterium RIFCSPHIGHO2_01_FULL_52_10 | reverse complement strand
TGTCTAGACGGTGCACGATCCCCGGACGCAGCGCCGTGTTGACCCTTCGACTTCGTCCTTCGATCCTTCGATTAACGCTCAGGATCGAACCCTGAGTGGAATCAAAGGGTTCGCCAAGCTCAGGGCTCGGCCCAAGCAAAGTCGAGGGCCTTCGCTCAGGGTCGATGGTGAGCAAGCCTCCACTCGAGTCGGGTCGCGTCGAACCATTGAAATCCGAAAGTTGACGGCAATGGAACAAAAGCGCGTTGACCAGGGTCCCGGAATAAATCCCTTGAGCGGGATGGACCAACATCCCGGCGGGTTTATTGACGACCAGCAAAAATTCGTCTTCATAAAAAATATCCAGCGGGATGTTCTCGGGGGCGATCGGGTGCGGGTCCAGAAGTTCTTGCGCGACGTCCACGTCAATGTTGTCGCCGGCGTGCACTTTGTAATGGGTTTTGACTTTTTCTTTGTTCACCAAGACGGCGCCGGTCTCCAGAAGTTTCTGGACAAAGCTGCGCGATGGGATATCGGGAAGCGCCTGCGTCAAATAGACGTCCAGACGTTCACGGTCATGTTCAGGTTCGACTTTTAAGGCGTAGGTGGACATAAAGAGCTGTCATTAAAATGGCGATGCAAACCCACTGATAAACGCTTAAGCCCATGACCAGGATGTAATGGTCGGCTCGGAAAAATTCGATCACGAACCGCAACAATGAAGCCCCGAACAGGTACATGACAAAGACATCCCCGGGAATTTTGGATACTTTCCGGTAATGCCGCAGGATGATAAAAAGGATAAACAGCCCCGCCATCGTGTAAAGCTGGGTGGGGTGAAGACGCGTGTGGTGAACGGGAAAATAAATCCCCCACGAAACCCCCCGTCCATAACAACAGCCGTTCAAGAAACATCCGATCCGTCCAATGGATTCGCCCAAAGCGGCGTAAGGCGCGACCAGGTCAAGCATCGTTGGTAAATGCAGTCTCTTTCGATGGATGAACCGGATGCCGGCAAGTGTCGCCGCGATCAATCCTCCGTGCCAGGCCAGGCCGCCGTTTTGGATCATGACGATCTCCAGCGGGTGATCAATGAAAAAACGGTAATTGAGCAAAATATAAAAAAGCCGTGCGCCTAAAATCCCCGTGACAACCGTCCCAAAGACAAGATCCGCAATGACCCCGGCAGGGATGTTGATTTTCTTCGCGTCACGTGAGGCCAGAAAAGTACAAACCACGGCGGCGACGGCCAGCATAAGGCCGTAGGAATAAACGGGGACGGGGCCAAATTGGCAGATGATGGGGAACACTTCACTTCTCCGATAACTGGAAACATTGCCAGGCGATGATTATGGCGCCGATTGTGATCGCGCTGTCGGCGATATTAAACACTGGCCAGACGCGAAAATCGATAAAATCGACCACGTAACCGTAGACAATCCGATCGAACAAATTTCCCATCGCTCCTCCCAATATAAGAGAAAAAGCGATGACATAACGACGGTTAAGGACTTCATTGTTCTGGCGATAATAATAAACGTTAAAGATCAAAAGGATGATCGCGATGACGGGGATAATGATAAAGACGATGCCTTGGTCGCGAAAAAAGCCAAAGGCGATACCGGTATTGTGAACGAGGGTCGCGTGAAGAACGTGCGGGATGACCGGCAGAGATTCGCCTAAGCCCAACAAGCCGGAGAAAAATATTTTCGCAATACGGTCAAGGAAGATAACGGCGAAGGTGACAAGTAACGCCAGCGAAACGCTCCATTGAGATCGTTTCAGACCTCTCATCTTCGGCCGGATTCAATTTTTTCCTGACACTTCAAACAGGTTTCAACGTAAGGAAGGGCCCTTAAGCGCACGTCGGGGATCGATTTGGAACACTCCGTACAGATGCCGTAACTTTTGTCTTTGATTTTCTTTAACGCGACGTCGACTTTCTGCAGGACCTCACGCTCGTTGGAGGCCAGCCCCAGACTGAATTCGCGATCGTACATGTCGGTGGCGACATCGGCCATATGCTGGACGTGGCCCGAGACATCCCGGGACTCACTGTCCGCGCCGCCGTTGTGTCCCTGCGCGATATTATTGATATCGTAGAGAAAATCTTCTTTAAGTTTCAGAAGAAGCTTCTTGTAAAGTTCCAGTTTCTTTTTATCCAACTTTGTCTGCGTCATGCGCGTACTCCTCCGATGTTTCCTGAATACTGATTATTGAAATCGGAGTCCCGACTACATTACAGAATTGTTATTGAACTTTCCCTTTCCAACTCCAAATCTGAAAGATTTGGAGTTCTGTTAAATCGGAGGAAGCTCAATAAGAGAACGTCGGGACTTTACGTTTGCTGTGCAACGTCCGCATAAACTCGGATGGTCGGGATTATCACCGACATCGGTGCGGTAATTCCAACAGCGGCCGCATTTCTGACCGTCAGCTTTTTGAACGATGATCTCCAGCACGCTGCTGGCAACATGCTCGACAGCCGCTTGGGAAACGATAAATACTGAAGGAAGCGTGCTCTCGTGCTTCTTGAGGTAATCGTATTCACTTTTGCTGCCGGTTTTGATGAGGATCTTCGCTTCCAGCGAACTTCCCACTTCGCCAGCCTGGCGCTTTTCCTCAATGGCTTTCAAAACATCGGGCCTGATCGCCGCCAACCGTTTGAACTTTCCCTCAATTTCCTTATTATTCCATTCTCCCGGCGCGGCCAACCAGTCCAGCAGATGAACGCTGGCCACTGATTTCATGGCCGCATCTTTGGGCATGGCTTCGAAAATCTCCTCCGCCGTGAAACTTAACACCGGGGCGAGGGCCCGTACCAGATAATTGAGGATATGATAAAGAACTGTCTGCGCACTTCTTCTTTCTGGTGAATTTGCCGCAGAAGTATACAGCCGATCTTTTAGGATGTCAAGATAAAAACTGGAGAGATCCTCGTTGCAGAAAGTATAAATCGATTTTGTGACCTTCGCAAATTGATAACGCTCAAAATCACCTTTTAATTCAGCCATCGTCGCGTAAAGACGACCCAACGCCCAGCGGTCCAGATCAAGCAACTGATTGTACGCCAGCATGTTTCGGGTCGGGTCAAAGTCGTAAAGATTTCCCAAAAGATAGCGGAAGGTGTTACGAATTTTACGGTAAGAATCCGTCAGGCGCTCCAGGATCTCTTTGGAAATACGGATGTCTTCTTCATAGGAACTCGATGCCGCCCACAGCCGCACGATATCCGCGCCGCTGTTTTTTATCAGATCCGAAGGCGAAATAACATTGCCCAGCGATTTGGACATCTTGCGTCCGGCACCGTCGACCACAAACCCGTGCGTCAAAACGCCTTTAAAAGGCGGTTTTCCTTCCATCGCGACCGCGGGGATGAGCGAGGACTGAAACCAACCTCGGTGCTGATCGGAACCTTCAAGATAAAGATCAATGGGAAGTTCCATGCCCAGCATGGCTTTGACAACGGCCTGATGGCTCACTCCGGAATCGAACCACACATCGAGAATGTCGTGCGTCTTTTTAAAATCAGAACCACCGCAATCCGGACAACGAAATCCCGCCGGGATCAACTGCTTCACGTCTTTCTCAAACCACGCGTCAGTGCCTTCTTTCTGAACGATGCGCGCGAAATATTCGATGGCCTCGATAAATAATTTATGTTCATCCTTACAGCCGTGACAAACAAGTGCCGGAATCGGCACGCCCCAATACCGCTGGCGGGACAAACACCAGTCCGGGCGCCCGGCCACCATGGCCGCGATGCGTTCCTTGCCGCTGGATGGAATCCACTGCACGTCATTTTGAATAGCCTTCTGCAAGCGACCACGCAATCCGTCGTGATCGATCTTCAAGAACCACTGCTGCGTGGCACGGCAAATGATCGGTTTCTTGCAACGCCAGCAATGCGGATAGGAATGCGTCACGTTTTCGCTGGCGAACAAGACGCCTTTTGATTTCAATTCTTCGATAATTTTCTCATTAGCCTTGAACACATGCTCGCCGGCATAATGCCCCGCCTCTTGGGTATAGACACCCCTGTCATTGACCGGCATCAGAACCTCTAATCCATGCTTAAGACCCGTCTGAAAGTCGTCCTGCCCGTGGCCGGGCGCCGTGTGCACTAATCCCGTGCCATCTTCTTTGGTAACATAATCGGCGGTAACCACCCGGCAGTTATTCTTGATATCAAACGGATGCGCGTAAAGTAGCTTAGTTAAATCAGAACCAAAAGCAGTTTTAATAGATGACGGATTGTATTGGATTTCTTTACTTCCTT
>MHGM01000029.1:0-1520 GCA_001805565.1 Omnitrophica WOR_2 bacterium RIFCSPHIGHO2_01_FULL_52_10 | reverse complement strand
CTAAAACAAATTGGGATCTTGTTTTCTCTATAATCAACACTTCATTGTTGTATTCAAAAAAACAATATTCAAACTTAGGATGCACCGCCACAGCCACATTGGCTAAAAGTGTCCATGGCGTTGTTGTCCAAACGAGAAGATAAACCTTTTTCCCTTTAGGTAAGCCTGGGATGACTTCCGGATTATTAACCGCAAACTTCACATAAAGCGACGGTGAAGTATGATCTTCGTACTCGACCTCCGCCTCGGCGAGCGCGGTCTCGCACTGGAAACACCAGTTGACCGGTTTAAGCCCGCGGTAGATATATCCTTTGTCGTGCAGCGTCGCCAGCGACTTTAGAATCCAGTATTCATAGTCGCGGCTCAACGTCAAATAGGGATTGTCCCATTCCCCGAAAACACCGAGCCGCTTGAATTCCGCTTTCTGGACCTCGACGTATTTCATCGCGTACGCGTACGCCTTCTTGCGGAAATCCGCGCAATCGATCTCGCCTTTTCTCTGTTTTAATTCTTTGAATAATTGATGCTCGATTGGAAGCCCATGACAATCCCAGCCGGGCACGTACAGGCTGTCGAACCCCTGCATGGTCTTGAATTTGACGATCATGTCCTTGAGGACTTTATTGAGCGCGTGGCCGATGTGGATGTCGCCGTTGGCGTACGGCGGCCCGTCATGGAGGATAAAACGTTTTTGACCCTTACCCTTCGCGCGGATCTTCGCCTGCAGCCCCTCGGCCTGCCACTTCTCTAAACAAGCGGGTTCTTTTTGTGCCAGCCCAGCTTTCATGGCGAAAGGGGTGTTCGGCAAGTTGAGAGTTTTCTGGTAGTCCATTGCCGTACAGTGGTAAGTGGTAAGTGGTAAGTGGTAAGTGGTAAGCTTTTTTGTTTTTGCTTACGACTTATCCCGAGAAATTTCTTTGAAATTTCCGGGACTTTACCCTTGAAATCGCTGATGCGATTTCTAAGGGCAACTTACGACTTACGACTCATTTAATGTATTTCCCAATAATAATTCCCAATTCTCTCTTCTTCTGTTCCGGGATTTTGGCCGGGTCCGTCATGATGGCGTGCTTCAAGGCATCCTGCGCGGTAAATTTTGAGATTCTGCCAATGCGGGGAACAGCCAGGCGGATAATCTTTTTGGCCGTTTCGATATTTTTGTTCAAATACGCGATGACCATATCCACGGTTACGCTATCATGCCCGGAATGCCAGCAGTCGTAATCCGTCACCGCGCACAACGAGGCGTACGCGATCTCTGCTTCACGGGCGAGTTTTGCTTCTACCATATTTGTCATGCCGATGATATCGACGCCCCAGCTACGGTAAAGGTTGGATTCGGCTTTTGTCGAGAACTGCGGACCTTCCATATTTAAGTACGTTCCCCGGGGGTGAACCGTCGCACCGGTTTCTTTACAACATTCGATGAGGACCGAGGTCAATTCCACAGAAACCGGATCCGCCATCGAAACATGCGCGACGATACCGCCGGTAAAAAAAGTGGCCGCCCGGCCAGAATT
>MHGM01000028.1:8522-10097 GCA_001805565.1 Omnitrophica WOR_2 bacterium RIFCSPHIGHO2_01_FULL_52_10 | reverse complement strand
TGTGCCCAAGACTGACCAGATAATCAGCGGCGATCCGGCCTCCCAGCGTATTGTCGACCGCGATATAACCGACGTTCACGTCGTCCATCTTGTGGTTGATGACAACGCACGGCGTGCCGGAAGCCAAAGCGCCTTCGACTTGCTTGCAATTTTCGATCACATCGGCAAAAATAACACCACCGACGTTGCTGGTATTGATGGGATTAAATCCGTTGGTAATATGAAAGACCAGATCCATGTGAAGGACCTCACAGGCGTGCCCTACCCCGCGGATCAGTTCCACGGCATAAAAAGAATGGAAAATACCCGGGTAACTTGGCATGACCAGCCCAACGGAATTATTCAGCCCGCGCGCGAGGCGCTGGGCGCTGACATTGGGCCGATACTTGTAATAGGCGATGGCTTCTTCGACTCTGGCGCGATTTTTCGTGGAAACGGTGAGGATATTATTGATGACGCGCGAAACGGTGGTGATGGAGACTTTCGCCCGGCGGGCAACATCGTTAATGCTGGGTTTATTTTTCACAGCGAACCATTATCGGACGACATCGCCTATCCTCACTCGGGAGCTCTGTTCCTTCAGGTCGGCGGCCGCGATATCAGGACGCACCTGAAGGACCTCAAGCCGCGCGATATAATCGGAACCGCGATAGACGCCCAGCGTGTCCCCCGCGCGCAGACCGCGATTTTCGCCAATATCTACAATAACGAAATTACTTTGTTCGTTGACGCTCATGACTTTTCCTTCAAAGCCAGGTTTCGCGGCCGGCGCGGCCTCTTGCGCGTTAACGACGATCGGAGACAACTCAACCTCATTGGCCGCCCGGGGCTTGTCCTGAACCGCTTGAAATGACCGGTCCAGGCTGTCCTTGACCTCCCATATTTCACCGATTTTATTCTGCAGAACGGCTTCCGCTTGCTCGAGCTTGCGGTTCATCCCGTCTTTTTCCTGGGTTATCTGAACGATCGATCTCTCCAAGGCCATTTTCGCGGCGGCCAGCTTTTTAAGATCCTGGCGTAACTCGCCGTTCTTTTGCGTCAGTTGGTCTACCTTCTGGGCGACAAATTGCTTGTCGTTCCTTGCCCTGGCGAGCTCCAGAGAAAGCCTGTTGATCATGTCTTCTTTCTCTTTCATATCACCAGTAATCGTTTCTTTTTCCTGCCGCACCGCGTCCAAATCCATAGACAAATTTTCATTGGCCTGTTTCAGGTCGACAATTTCCAGAGAACGCTGGGACAAATCGGCTTTAAGCTTATCAATCTCCACTTCCAGGGCGATTTTTTCTTTCAATAATTGCGCTACATATTTTTCATTGGCATTTGACGCATGAGAGAAGTCATCGGGTGCGGCATCCTCCGGTGTCGCCATTGGATCCGGGCTGGTGGAATGATCACCTGCATCCGGGACCGACCCGTCCGTTTGCGGGGCAGGTTCCGGCTCCCGCTCCTTATACACAACCTTTTCCTGATAGACGACTTGCGGTTTCTCCTGCAGCTTGGCCGTTAATTCCTCTACCTTGCTCAACAGTTCGCCGCGTTCTTTTTTGATCTCTTCGAGCCGCGATTGCCACTTGT
>MHGM01000028.1:0-8431 GCA_001805565.1 Omnitrophica WOR_2 bacterium RIFCSPHIGHO2_01_FULL_52_10 | reverse complement strand
TTCGAGCCCGGTGATCGTATTCTTGAATTTAGACTTTTCGCCCGTTTCCTGCGCGAGCTGATCCTTGAGGCCCTTCATCTCTCCCAGGCTCTTTTTCTCACGGTCCTGGGAAGCCTGCAACTCGCTCTCGAGGGAAATCTTCTGCTGTTCGATCTTTTGTTTTTCCAGAAGGGTATAGCCGGCGAACCCGAGGCCTCCGGCCAGAAGGAAGATGAGGATAAAGATACTTTGCTTGGCCGCTTTCGACATGATTTACAATTCTTACGCCAGATGTCTCGTGGGGTAAAAGATTGGTTTTAATATGAGACCGCTGACTTTTGCAACGGTCTCAATATAACAAACTATTTATACAAGCACAACAAGAAATCTGAAATTTTCCGGGAAACCCTCTTCATAAAATGAGCACTTTGGTGATCAGCATCGAAGCGCTCAACACGTTGGTGCCGCCTTTTGTCAAATTGAGGCGTAAAGTCTCGATGCGCAAAAGCTGAGGAGAAGTGTTTAACTGGTAAATAAAACTCATCAGTGATTCCAGGTAACCCTCCGCCTCGATTTCCACCGTATATTCTTTATAAAACTCCACGTCCCGCGGCTTGCGCGGCTTCATGTCGACTAGATAAACGGAAGATTTTCGCGCCAGGGCTTCGATTTCTCCCAGGATCTTTGCCACTTCTTCCTCATCCGAACCGCTGCGCCGGACATACGGAAGATACTGCTCGTATTCCTCACTGATGAATTTTTTCTGGTTTATGTTGCGCATGTCACTGCCCAGTTGCTTTTCGCTGATCCGGATCTGCTGGTTGAGCGCGTTAAACCGCGCCCGGATGGGACTGATCAACAGCCGGTCCAGGAACGCCAGGGCCAGAAAAGCGAACGCGACGCTTAATCCGATTTTTTCTTTTTTAGAAAGTTTGTCCCAGATCATCTATGGTCCTGCGTTTTGCGGTTGCGGCGTTTCCGGCGTTTTATTGTCAAAATTTTCCTTGTCTTTTTCATGCATGCATATGATCTCAAATTTCGCGTATTCCGTATCTTTTTCTTTTTTCGTCGTCGTGTACGTCGTCTGCACGTTCTCAAAATAGGGTGAATTTTCCAACGTAGTCACGAATTCAAAAACATTGGACATCGCGGCGGCCCGCCCCTGCAAAACGGTCTGTTTGTTCTCTTCGATGTTGATATTCGTAAAATAAATTTCCTGGGGCGTCAGCCGGCTGATCTCATGGAGAATATTGATGGAATTTTTCTTGGCATCAAGCCTTCCCTTGACCAAGCTGATCGAGGATCGCATTCGCTCGACTTCCGAGGCCTCTTTTTCGATACGGGCGACGGATTTCTTAATTCCGACCAAATAACTGCTTTTCCCGTAAAAAACAATAAAGAATAAAGTCGATAACATCATAATGATGGAAAGTACCAGGACGCCGGTCACGGTGATCTGCTTTCTTCTGCCCTCCATCTGTTTTTTGATGCGCAGTTCACTGGAGGTCAGATCCAGCTCCAGGGCCGCCGCGTCCAAAGCCATCCCGATCAAAGGGCACGGAGAAACAAAACGCCCCTCGTCCTTTTCAAACAATGTCACCCCTTTGGAGAGATGAATCTGATAGGTCGGTTCCGTCATCACAACCGGCACGCCCACGTTCGCCCCCAGCACCTGTGCCAATTGCGGGATATGCGCCGCACTTCCACCTAGAAACAACTGAACGATTTTCGCGTCTCTTTCTTCATTCTGATAAAGTCCCATGGAATGGACAATCTCTTCGCCGAATTTGTCCCGCCAAGTTGCGTCGTCTCCCAAAAGATGATTTGCCCCGACCAGGAAATTGCGCGTATACACGAGCTTGGCCTTGCGCAGAACGATAAAATCCGAATAGTTGGAATCAATGTCGACACAGATAACCGCCTGGTCATCGAGTTTGACGTCGTCATAAACCTTGGCTTTCCCTGGCGCGGTCTCTTCCCAATACGTCATCTGAAACCAGTGGGCGAGGCCTTCGGAGCTCATGGTGACTTTTTCAACCTCGATACCGGCTTTTTGCAAGACTTCGACACGCGCGTTGACCAGATTGCGCCGGGCGATGACCAGCATCACCTTGGTATAACCCGTAGCGCTCACCCCGATCGTTTTATACGTAAAAATGATCTCGTCTCTGGAATACGGGGTCTGCTTGCCGACCTGCAAGGAAACCATGTCCCGGATATCTTTGGGGTTGGTCGAGGGAAATTCAAGAATGCGCACGGTGACAAGATGCCGCGGGATGCAGGCGATAACCCCCTGCGTGTTGAGTTTCAAATCCTTGAAAATCTTGGCCAGGGCAACCGTCACCGGTTCTTTGATCTCAACAAGTTTTCTGAAGCTCGCCTTGGTAACAAAACTTTCTTTGGCGGATGGATTGCCCTCCATCACTTTCAACCAGTCGTTGCCTATTTCCACGACAACGGCCGGTTTGCGGCCTTGGGGCAATTTTAATTTTGTCGTGATTTTATTATCCATTTATTGTTCGCGCCAATACCGTATGTTTTTTCCCCTGTCCACGACAAAAAAGATGTTGCTCGTCGGCCTCGCTTCTTCCTCATCGTCATAACGCAACTCGGCGTTGGACTCACCGCTGAAATAATCCGAACGCACGCCCACCAAACCGGAAGCGATAACAGTGTTTAACTGCCCGGCTTCCTCCGCGGACAAACCGACGCCATTGCTTAACGACGCCGCGACGGTTTCCACGGACTCGAAAATATTGTCGTCAGCCGTTGCTTCCTGGTCGTCGTTACCGCGGCGAAACTGGATCAATTTATCCGCCAGCGTATCGCTCATTCCCAGCGCTTCTAAAACATATTTGCCGGCCGTATTAAAATTTACTTTCCCATTACCATAAACGGTCAGATACGCACCGACTTTATCGAAAATGTCCTGCGTCATCCCTTTGACCAGCAGTAATTCCTCCCGGATCTGGAATTTCGCGTCCTTGCACGCGTAAGCTTGCGCGAGCCCCTCATAGTAACCGTCCTCGGCACCGTTGGTATGCGGGTCACTGTCTTCATCGACCCAATCCAATATCGAGTCGGCGATATCGCTGGCCGTCTGCGAGGTCGTCTGCGCCGTCAATTCAAAAAGTTGTTCAAGGACATCCGCGGTCGCCTTGTTGACATTGATCTTTCCTGCTTCATCCACCAGACCATAACGTGTTTCTTCTGCGCCATCATCGTTGAGCAATTTATAGCTGACGCTGACATATCCTTCTGCGCTCAAGTGCATATCCTTAAATTCCTCTTCGCTGTTAGCCCATACATCCTTGAACCCGTCGGTATCTTCCGTTTCATCGTCTGCCAGCACCGCCATCGCCTTCTGCGCTCCCGCCTGGGCCAGATAATAAAGCCGTGTCCTGTCTTTCAACCGTCCTGCCAGTCCGATCTGGGGCACCAGGAGCGCGTAAATGGCAGCGGCCAAGGCGGCCAGAAAAAAAAGAGCCCACAAAACGACGACCAGAATGCTCCCGCGTTTGGCGCGCGATCCGGGGAAAGAGATCCTCTCAAACATCTCCTTGCCCGTCCGCGCCAGCCTCCTGTTCTTCATCGTCTTGCTCATCACCGCCGACATCCCCGCCGGAAGGGATAAAAACCGTCCGCGCCAGCGAAACTTCCTTACCGCCTTCCTCAAAGGTCAACTGAATCTTGATCCCCCGGGGAATCCTTTCCTCATCCGTCCACGTCCCCTGCCAGCCGGATTCGATCTTTTCTTTCCCGTCTTCGATCTCTTTGCGATAAGAATAATACTGGAACATGACCGCCTTGATCGGAGCCACTTGTTGCGTACGAACACTTCCTTCAATAACAGAGGAAACTACCGGGGCAAAATCTTCTTCCTTTTCTACCAGCGCCTTTTGCGAGCTGTCAAAACCATACGATCTTTCCTCAAGCACAGTAAACGCATGGCCATCTTCAGCAAGCTTCGTGCCGACGGACGCGAAGCTCATGCTTTGACTATCCCCTTTAAATTTAACCTCCGAAAACACAAAAGTATTGCGCACGTCGCGCTCAAATCCTTCCAGGAACAATAAGACATCGGCCTGAAATCCCCCGAAAGATTGCACGCGCTCAAAGGCCCGCAGGCCTGTCCCGAACGTCGAAAGAACGGCCAGGGCGACCATGCTCATCATGGAAGCGGCCAGCAAAAGCTCGATGATTGTGAAGCCCAATGGCCTGGAGGCCATTGGGCGGAATCCTGAACCAGTCCTTTTATCCGGGGACTGGTTCAGGATAAAACCTTTTTTATTCCTGCGGCTCATAATCCTTATTCGGCGCATAGGTAACTACCGAAAACTGTCTCGTGCCGTTCTCGCCACGAAAAATGGACATGGCCAATTCACAGAGACCTTCCCGGGCACTCGTCCTGGCCTCCCACGTCCAGTTGTAATCTTTAAATTCCTCTGCAAATTGACCGCGCGCGCTTCCCGCGGAGATCCCTCCCTGCTCGATCATGTCCTGTTCAACATCCGCCATCTTTTCTTTTAACAATTCAATCGTATTGACCGTATCGCGGCTAATCTCCAATGCCCCGATGGAAGCGGCGTACGCCCGCAGCACACCCGCGATACCAATAGAAAGGATAACGACGGCGAGAAGGACTTCGACGAGCGTAACACCCTTATGAGGGGATAGGGGATCGGGGATCGGGGATAGGATTTTTTCTTTCCCTATACGCTGTACGCTGTACGCTGGACCCTGGTCATTGCCAATTCGTAACATCATCCTCGTTCCCTTCCACGCCATCAGTGCCTAACGAATAAAGGTCATAACTGTCCGCGTTATGCGAACCCGGACTCTTGTACTGATAGGTATTCTTCCACGGATCCAGAGGGTCCCGCTCAAGATACGGCCCGTTCCAGTTGCCGGGGACCGGACTCGAGGTGGGTTTCGAAAGAAGGCCTTTGAGTCCCTGGGATGTCGTTGGATAGCGTCCGTTATCCAGCTTATACAATTTCAAAGCCAGGCCGATGTTGGAACCGATGTCCGCCTCGGCGACTGCCACTTTAGCCTGTTCGGAACGCGAACCCAAACGGGGTACGACCATCGCGGCCAAAGCGGCGATGATAATAACGACGATCATAAGCTCGATGAGCGTGAAACCACGTATAGTCTTCAGACTACAGACGTCAGACTTCAGCCTAAAAGAAAAACAAATTTTAGGAAATTGAAAAAAACTTAAAATTTGAACCTGTCTTTCGCGATCATTCTGCATGTGAGAATCCTCCCTGAAATAATGCCAATTAATTTTCTGGTCTGTTGTCTGATGTCTGATGTCTGATGTCTGATGTCTGAAGTCTGAAGTCTGATGTCTACTACCGCGCCATCGTGCCGATGTTGAATATCGGCAACAATAAAGCGAAAACGATAAATCCGATCACCCCGCCGATCACAAGGATCAGCAAGGGTTCCAGAAGCGAGGTCATCACGCCGATAGCCTGCTCCACTTCCTTCTCATAAGAACTGGCAATGCCGCTTAAGGATTCTTCCAGCTTCCCGCTTTCTTCGCCGACGGCGATCATGTTCACGGCAAAATGAGGGAAGACTTTGATCTTCGAAAGACTCGAAGATAGCGTGGCCCCCTGCTGGACGATATCCTGCCCGGCCTGTTTTAGCTGGGTGCGCAGGGCGTCATTATCCAGCGTATCCGTGGCAAGGGCCAGGCTGTCATAGACGGATAAACCGTTTTTCAGGAGGGTCCCGAGGGTCCTGGCGAATTTGGCGATCTCGGCATTACGGATGAATTCCCGGATAAACGGGATATGCAGCTTGACCAGGTCGAACATAAATTTTTTCCGGCTGGAAGGCTTGACCCTTCCGAAGATGACCACGATAAAAGCGCTGGCGATCAAGAATCCGATCCAGTTCTTCGACATAAATTGACTGCTCCCGATCAGGACCCGGGTGGGCACGGGCAGGGCTTGCTTCATCGTCGCGAAAATGCCGATAAATTTTGGCATGAACACCGTCAGCATGACGAAGACCGTCCCGATCCCGACGACGACCATGACCGCCGGGTACGCCAGCGCCGCCTGGATCTTCCGGACGACCACCTGTTCTTTCTCGCGGTATTCGGCGATCCGGTACAAAACCTCGTGCAGGACGCCGCCCTGCTCGCCGGATCTGATCATGCTCAAATAAAGATTATTAAAAAGATGCGGGTATTTGCGCATCCCTTCGGAGAGCGTCTTGCCGTCCTTGACCTGATCGTGCAGATCGTCAACGACTGTTTTAAGCGCCTTGTTGTCGGTCTGCTGGGAGATCAACGAAAGCGCGCGCAGCATCGGCACGCTCGCCTTGACCAGGCTGGCCAGCTGCCAGGTGAACGTATCGATATCCTTCGTTCTGACTTTGGCAAACCGGACGCCGGGCAAATAATTTTTGACGCCGGAATGCGCCGGCGCATGTTCTTCGGCGGGCGGGGCCGTCCTGGCTCCGGCGGATTCTTTCTCGACGATGGTAATGGGGCTTAACCCCATGGCCTCCAGTTTCGTGACCGCCTCATCCGGATGGACGGCGGTCACTTCACCTGTTTCGAGGTTCTCCGGACCTCTTTTAGCTTTATAAATAAAGGTGGGCATAAATTTAAAATTCCAATACACAACTCCCAAACCACAAACAATTTACAAATCACAAAATACAAAAATATTTTTGGTCATTGTTATTTTAAGATTGTATATTGTTTGTAATTTGTAGTTTGTTTATTGTAAATTCTACTACTCCGCCACTTGCGTGACGCGTTGCACTTCTTCGGGCGTTGTCACACCTGCGAAAACTTTTTCCCAGCCGTCCTGGGACATCGGCTTCATCCCCAGCGCAATGGCCTTGGCCTCGACTTTGTCAGAAGATTCTTTGCGCAAGATCATTTCCCGTATCGTCTCATTCATCACCAAAAGCTCGTAAATCCCTGTCCTTCCTTTATACCCGGTGTTGTTGCAGGCGTTGCATCCTTTGCCGCGGAAAACAGGTTTATTAGAGTCTATCCCTTTGGGCAGATTGGCCAACTGCGATTTTTCCAGGGGAGTTTTGGACGGTTCCTTGCACTGCGCGCAGATCTTGCGGATCAGCCTTTGCGCCACAAACATCTCCACCGAGGAGGTAATTAAAAACGGGTCTATCCCCATGTCAATCAACCTTGTCGCGGCGCCGGCCGCGTCGTTGGTATGGAGGGTGGAAAATACCAAATGCCCGGTCAAGGCCGTCTGGATGGTGATACTGGCCGTTTCAAAGTCCCGGACCTCCCCGACCATGATGACATCCGGGTCATGGCGCAGGATACTGCGCAACGCGCTGGCAAACGTCAAATTGATCTTCGGGTTGACCTGGATTTGCGAGACCCCCCTTAATTCATACTCAACCGGGTCTTCGATAGTGATGATCTTGCGTTCCCGCGTGTTGAGCCGGCTCAAGCAGGTATAAAGCGTCGTCGTTTTCCCGCTGCCGGTCGGGCCTGTCACGAAGATGATCCCATGCGGCTTTTGCAGAACGCGCTGCAAGATCTGCAGCTCCCCGGGCTGCATCCCCAGATCCGCCATGCTAAAAAGCATCAGCATCGGCAGGATACGGATGACCACATTCTCGCCGGAAAGTGTGGGCAGAACGGAAACGCGCAATTCGTATTCCTCTTCGGCGATCTTGACCTTCGCCCGGCCGTCCTGGGGGACCCGGCGCTCCACGATATCGAGGTTGGCCATGACCTTGATGCGGGAGATGATGGCCGGGTAAAGATAACGCATGTTCTCCGATACCTGCGCGTCGTAAAGAATCCCGTCGACGCGGTAACGCAGAAGGAGTTCACTGCGGAAATGCTCAAAATGGATGTCGGTCGCCCGGCCCTGGATGGCCTGTTGGAGGATCTGGTTGACCAGCCTGACCACCGATGCCGCATCCGGGGACTTTTCCAGGTCCTCGATCTTTTCTTTGGCGGCGGCCTCGGCGATCTTTTCTCCCTGCGGCGTTTCGGCGAGGATGCGCTCGATGGTTTCCGCGCCCACCCCGTAGTATTTGCGGATGGCGTCAACGATATCCGATGACAGCGCCAGCACCGTCTCGACGCGATATCCCAAATTTGTCTCGAGGTCATCGACCGACCACATATCAAAGGGGTTGGACATGGCCACGGTCAGCACGTTGCCCTTGAGGGTAATGGGCATGATCTTGTAATGCCAGGCGAACTTGGCCGGCATCTTTTTGATGATCTCGTCATCGAATTTGACGTCCTGCAAATTCAGGAAGGTAATGCCCTGCTGCCCCGCCAGGATCTTCAGGAGTTTTTCCTCGCTGATAAAACCCAAACGGATGAGCGTCTGTCCGAGGAACTCCTTGCTCTTTTGATGTTCCGCCACCGCCTGGGCCAGCTGCTCCTCGGTGATGAGCTGTTTTTCAACCAGTATTTCGCCAATTCTGACTG
>MHGM01000027.1:10196-12311 GCA_001805565.1 Omnitrophica WOR_2 bacterium RIFCSPHIGHO2_01_FULL_52_10 | reverse complement strand
TTCAAAACTTCTTCAGCCAGTTTTTGGGCATCCGTCAGTTTTACAGAACGGATAAGTTTTTTGATCTGCGGTATGTTCAAGGGTGACATGCTCAATTCGTCTAAATTCAAACCCAAAAGGATCAATGCCAGGACGGGCTCGCTGGACATCTCGCCGCATAACCCGACCTTGATGTTCGCCTGATGCGCCGCTTCAACAGTATTTTTAATCAATCGTAAAATAGATGGATGTCCCGGTTCATAGAGGTGCGCCGTCTGTTCGCTGACTCTGTCCACAGCCAAAGTATATTGGATCAAATCATTGGTCCCGATACTAAAGAAATCCACTTCCTTCGCCAACAGATCCGCCGTCATGGCCGCCGAAGGCGTTTCGATCATAACACCGACCGGGATCTTTTCATTGAAAGGGATATTTTCTTCTTTGAGTTTCTGCTTTACCTCGTTTAAGATCGCGTTAGCCTGGCGCAATTCGCCCGGACCGGTAATCATCGGATACATCAGACGCACATTGCCATGCACCGAAGCCCGCAGGATGGCGCTTAACTGTGTTTTAAAAATATCCGGTCGGGCCAGGCAAAAACGGATTGCCCGCCAGCCCAGAAACGGATACATTTCCCGCGGGATCTGAAGACTGGATATAAATTTATCGCCGCCCAGATCCAGTGTGCGGATCGTCACCGGATGCGGGGCCATCGTCAACGCTACGTGCTGATACGCCTCATACTGCTCTTCTTCCAAAGGCAGATCCACCCGGTTCATGTAGAAATATTCCGTCCGGTAAAGCCCAACGCCATTGCCCCCCTGTTTTTGCACCGTAGGGATTTCTTCCGGAAATTCCAGATTGGCAAGGACCTCGACTTTCCGGCCATCGATCGTTTCACTGGGCAGGTCGCGAAGATCCTTGAACTGATCACGAAACTCCTGAATACGGGCTTGCTCGATTTTATATAAAGCTTTTGTTTCCGACGTCGGGTTGAGGATAGCCAACCCCTTGCGGCCATCGACGATGATGTAGTCTTGATTATTAATACGCAGCGTCGCGTCCTTGAGACCAACAACGGCGGGCACGCCAAGGGATTTTGCCATGATCGCCGTGTGCGAGGTCCTGCCGCCGATGTCCGTCACGAACGCCAGAATGTTTTTGTTATACATGCTCGCGGTCTCCGATGGCGACAGGTCATGGCTGACAATGATCAATTCTTCCGTCAGATGATCAAGCTCATGCAGCTTGTTCTCGTCCATAAGATTCTTGAGGACGCGCCGGCCCACGTCGTTGATGTCGCCCACTCGTTCTCGCAAATACTCATCTTCGATATTCGAAAATATTTTCATGTATTTTTTCAGGACCTCAAAAAATATATACTCGGCGGATAATTTTTCGCCTTTGATGCGTTTAATGACTTCTTCGATAAATGTCCGGTCTTCCAAAACCAGGAGATGGGCATCAAAAATTTGCGCGGGAAGACCGTTGAAATCAGCGTTCATTTTTTTCTGGATGCTAAGGATTTCTTCCCGGGTTTTGATGAGGGCTTCTTCAAAACGGGCAATTTCGATAGGAATTTCCTTTTCCATGATAGCGCGCGGCGGGACGATAAAATCCTGCTTGCCCAAAATGAAAGCGAATCCAGCGGCGATCCCCGGCGCTGCCGCGATCCCTTTTAAAATCATTTCATTCATTCCATGCTTTCCTTCGTCAAAAGCTGCGTTAATTCCGTCACCACCTCAGCGGCATCGTCGCCATCGGCTTCCAGGACCACCTTCGCGTTTTGTTCGATCCCCAGCGTCAGAATCCCCATGATCGATTTTCCGTTAACGCGTTCCTCCCCTTTCTGCAAGGCAATGTTCGAATTATATTTCGAAGCAATTTGAACGAACATCGCGGCCGGCCGGGCATGCAACCCTTGGGGATTTTTGATGACGACCTCTACGATAACTTTCTTGGACATGACCAGAGACGATTATTTTTTAACGACGAATGACCCGGTGCGCTTCAATCAATTTGATCAAGGCATGATTGAGCTTGGTTGAGTCATGGCGGACATAATCCGTAACTCCCAAAAGGTCGGCAGCGACAACCCTGCACCCCATGGCACGAATCTTGTCCGCATCCGCTTCC
>MHGM01000027.1:4043-10179 GCA_001805565.1 Omnitrophica WOR_2 bacterium RIFCSPHIGHO2_01_FULL_52_10 | reverse complement strand
CTCTTTATATCTGTTTAATGCCTCTTCCGGGGCATGAGCATCATTGATCAGACACGCGTCGATCACATCTTTATTGGCATGCTCAATAAGCGCGCGGACATGGTCGCTGGCGGAATAATGATCCGTTTCACCATGCTGGGTCATCACGTTGCAAACATATATCTTAAATGCCGGCGATTTGGCGATCGCGTCGCTCATTCCCTTGACGATAAGATTGGGAATAACGCTCGTATACAGACTGCCCGGCCCCAGGATGATCACATCCGCCTGGGCAATGGCTTCCAACGCATCGGCCGTTGGATAAGCGTCTTGATCCGTCAAATAAACTCTTTTGACCCGGGAATTGGGGTTCGGGATTCTCGCTTCCCCCTGGGTCCGGGTCCCATCCATGTATTCCGCGACCAAATGAACATTGCTCACGGTCGAAGGCACGACATTGCCGCGGATTGCCAGGACTTTACTCGTTTCCTTGACGGCCAGTTCGAAATCACCCTTGGTCAACTGGACCATGGCGGTCAAAAATAAATTGCCGAAATTATGGCCCTGGAGCTGCGAATCTTTGGAAAACCGGAACTGGAAAAGTTCCCCCATCAAAGCCGGCGCGTCCGCCAGCGCGACCAGACAATTGCGGATATCTCCCGGCGCGACAATGTTAAACTCTTCCCGCAAACGCCCTGATGAACCACCGCTATCGGCCACGGTCACGATAGCCGTGATATTGGCCGTGTATTCCTTGAGACCAAAAATCAAATGTGACAGCCCGTGTCCTCCTCCAATGACGACGATCTTCGGCCCGCGTTCGAGATACCGCTTCTGGTAGAGAATGTTAACAAGCTCGCGTTCTCCTTTTGGTAAAAACAGCGTCAGAAGGGAAACGACCATTTTACCCATTCCCATGACGATGAAAATCATCCCGCAGATAATCCACAAGATGCCAACAACACTGACAAACGGATATGGCTCCGCCGCCAGAACGGCGCCGGCGCCGACAATGATCACCCCCAGCAATGAGATCAAGAGCCACCGCTTGACCTTCATGCCGGGATATAGCCACTTAAAAGGGTTTTGAGGCATGCCTAGACTTTAGACAAACGACTGTCTTCTTGGAGAATGATCTGTAGCATGGATTTCTCGTCCTTTACAGATTTCAGGCTTTCGCGAATATATTTATCTTTCAAGAGACGGGAAATTTTCGCTAACGCTTTAAGATGCGGGCCGGCGGAATCGGCAGGAGCCACTAACAGAAAGAATATGTAGGCGGGTTCGCCATCCAGAGAATCGAAATCAATGCCTGCTTTACTTATCCCCAAACAACCGACCAGCTTTTTAACGCAATCGCATTTGCCATGAGGAATGGCAATCCCTTGTCCAATCGCGGTGGAGCCCAGAGCTTCGCGGGCCATTAAAACTTCGAGCACTTTACTTTTATGTTTTTTTTCGACCGCGCCGGCATTGATCAGCAACCCCAGCAATTCTTCAACAACGTCTTTTTTATTTGCACTTGTCAGGGTTGTTGACACAGCCTTCGGGGCCAGGAAATCCATGATCTTCATGCAACGCTCCTCCTTGAATGAGACCAAAACTTACGGAACGAAGTGAACGTAAGTTTTGTGGTCGAATTCAACCCTTGACAATTTTTCAAAATTGTCAATGGTCTACCTCAAACAATAATTTACGTCACCGTGTTCCGTAAATTATGTTTTCGTAAGAAAGCGGCGGATGGGATTTGAACCCACGACATCCACCTTGGCAAGGTGGCATTCTAGCCAACTGAATTACCGCCGCAAAATTACGAAGTAATTTTGCGATCCCGAGTCACTTTGATTTTATTTCCTGTGACGAGGGACGCAAACTTCTGAAATGTCAATCCCTCGTGACCGATGCCCTATCCTAGTGTCACTCGGGACAACATCCGCCTCTTCTAAAAGAATATTTATTGTGGACCGGATGGTGGGCGGAAGAGGACTTGAACCTCTAAGGGTTTCCCCACATGCTCCTAAGGCATGCGCGTATACCAATTCCGCCATCCGCCCTTAAAGTGACCCACCCGCGACTCGAACGCGGCACACCTGCCTTAAAAGGGCAGTGCTCTACCAGATGAGCTAGTGGGTCAAATTTCAACAAATTTTATCTGGAATAATTTGACCCTTATCCCGAGTCGCCGTTGTTTTCCCTTTGACGGCGAGGGACGGGCAACCCTTTTAACATTCTCGTCCTGATCCCTCGCGGTGAAACGTCAGCCGCCTGCCGCTCGGGACTTCGCCCCAACTTTGTTGGGGCTCGTGAGCTAGCGGGTCAAATTTCGAAAATTATAATTCGACCAGCGCCTTGCTCTTATCCTCCAGGAGCGTGTCGATTTCCTTAATGAAACGGTCCGTCAACTTCTGAATCTCATCCTGGGCTTTAAAGGCCTCGTCTTCGGATGCAGTTTTCTCACCCTGCATCTTCTTGATCCGGTCATTGGCATCCCGGCGAATGGTGCGCAGCGACACCCGCGATTTCTCCGCCATCTCCTTGACGACTTTTTTAAGTTCCTGCCGGCGTTCTTCCGAAAGCTGCGGGATCGACAGGCGCACGATCTTCCCGTCATTAAACGGGGTCGCCCCCAGTTTTGAACTGGAAACAGCTTTCTCGATTTCCGCAATAGCGCTGGCGTCCCACGGCTGGATCACGATCGTCCGCGGGTCCGGCACGCTGATGGCGGCGATCTGTTTGATCATCGTGGGTGTCCCGAAATAATCGATGTGCATCCCTTCGATAAGCCCGGGATGGGCGCGGCCGGTACGGACCTCATTAAATTCGCGCTTTGCCGATTCGATAGTTTTTTTCATCTTCGCTTCAGTGTCACGCACGACCTCTTTTGTCAGCATTTTACGCTCCCCTTAAGAAACCATTGTTCCGATTGGATCACCCAAGACCACTTTCTTGATATTCCCTTCCTTCTTTAAATTAAAAACAACGATGGGCAGATTGTGGTCCATGCACATACTGATCGCGGTTGAATCCATGACCTTTAACTTTCGTTTCAGGACGTCAATAAATTTTAATTTTTTGAACTTTTTAGCCGATTTTTGCGTGAAGGGATCCGCCGTGTAGATACCATCGACCTTCGTCGCCTTCAAAATGACATCCGCGTTGATCTCTTTGGCGCGCAAGGCGGCCGCCGTATCCGTCGTGAAATAAGGATTGCCCGTCCCGGCCACAAAAATGATCACGCGTCCTTTTTCAAGATGCCGCATCGCCCGGCGGCGGATATACGGTTCGGCGATCGAGGCCATTTGCAGGGCGGTCATAACGCGGGTGGGAACGTCGATCTGTTCCAGGGCGTTTTGCAGGGCAAGACCATTAAGGACAGTGGCCAGCATGCCCATGTAATCTGCGACGGACTGGTCCAGACCAAAACGTTTGGATTCGACATGGCCGCGGAAGATATTGCCGCCGCCAACGACCAGCGCGACTTGCACTCCCAAATCCCGCACGTCCTTGATCTGCGCGGCGAAGGAAGCGCATGTTTCGGCGTCAATACCGTGCTGCTTTGCGCCCAACAAGGCTTCACCGCTTAACTTCAGGAGAATGCGCCGGTAAACCGGTTTTTGTTTTTTAGCTAACGTCATTGACTTTGTAACGGATAAAGCGCCCAATACAAATATTCTCACCCGTGCTGGAAATGAGTTCGTTCAGGTAATCCTGGACGGTCTTTTTAGGATCTTTGACGAACGGCTGCTCCAGCAAACATACCTGTTGCGCGAAGCCATCCGGATCGTGGGGCCCCTTAAGGATATCCTGCGGGATATCCTCCCGACGGATATATTGAGGATTGACGGCCGCGATATGCATCGCCACATCTTTGGTGAACGCGCAAAATGTTTCACTGCGGGCGACAAAATCCGTTTCGCAGCTGACTTCCAGCAAAACACCGATCTTGTTGCCCATATGCACGTAGGATTCGATCCGGCCTTCTTTCACGGCGCGGCTGCTTTTCTTGGCCGCGATTTCCAGTCCGCGCTTCTGAAGAACTTCTTTGGCCTTTGTGATATCGCCTTTGGCCTCCTCCAGGGCTTTCTTGCACTCGATGACCCCGCACGAGGTCAGTTCGCGCAGTTCTTTAATAACTGCGACTGAAATTTCCATGACCAGATCCTTTCCAAAACGACAACAATCCCTAAAAATTAATTTATTCTCGAGTCGCTGAACCAGTCGTTGAGGGCTCTTCTTTCCCGCTCGTCCGGGGTGAAGTCTCTTTCGCTTCAGCGGCCTGGGTCTTCTTTTTAATGGCCTCGCTGGTCATATATTCCTTGCGTCCTTCGACGATGCTGTCCGCAACCAGGGAGGTCAGAAAACGCACGGACTTGAGGGCATCATCATTCCCGGGGACAGGATAATCGATTAGATCCGGATCGCAGTTGGTATCAATGATCGCGATGATGGGGATCCCAAGCTTGCGGGCTTCCTTGACGGCAATTTCTTCAAGCTTTGGATCAATAATAAATACCGCATCCGGATGCCTGGTCATATCACGGATGCCATTAAGATTACGAAAAAATTTTTCTTTTTCTTTGGTAAGACTCGCGATTTCTTTTTTCTTAAGATTATCCCAAATCGCGGGGTTCTGGCTCATGCGCTCGATCTCTTTCATGCGCTCAATGGACTTTTTGACCGTCTGGAAATTCGTCAAAAGCCCCCCCAGCCAGCGGTTACAGACATAATACATTTCAGTCCGTTTGGCTTCCTCCTCCACAATAGTCTGCGCCTGTTTCTTGGTTCCCACAAAGAGGACCCGGCCGCCTTTCGCCGCTACGTCACGGGCGAAATCCCGCGCCTTATTCAGGCACTGGACCGTTTTCTCGAGATCGATGATATAGATACCACTGCGCTGCCCGAAAATGTATTTTTTCATTTTGGGACACCACCGTTTAGTCTGGTGCCCGAAATGAACGCCAGCTTCCAGCAATTGCTTGATCAGATCTTCTACCATTTTACCTTCGCTCCTTACCGTTCAATGCCATGCTCGTACCTTGACAAAATTGTCAAGGTACTCGTTAATCTTCAAGCAGCACCAATGTTTCCCGTGCGACAAAGGCGTCCTTGACATTTTACTCGCTAAAATGTCAAGGAAATAACCCTGCATGGCATTGTTGTTGTGGTTGATCCGGCTTGGCCTTATGCCTGTTGAAATTTCGGCTAGTATACCCAATAATGTCTTTCTTTGCAACAACTTTCATCGCCTGGAATCAGGCGCTCATGGAAAATTGTAAGGAATATAACTTATTATAAAGCGGACAGTTCTTCAAGAGCTCCTCATGCCCTCCCTGTCCGATCATTCGACCGTGTTCGAGCACAACGATTTTATCCGCCTTCTGAATGGTAGAGAGCCGGTGCGCGATGGCAATGACGGTCCGGCCTTTCATTAACAAGTCCAGCGCTTCCTGGACGTAACGCTCCGACTCGGAGTCCAATTGCGAGGTTGCTTCATCAAGGATCAAGATGGGGGGATTTTTTAAAATCGCCCGGGCGATCGCGATACGCTGTTTTTCTCCTCCGGAAAGACGAAATCCGCGATCGCCGATCAAGGTATTGTAACCGTTTGGCATCTTCACGATGAATTGATGCGCGAACGCCATTTCCGCCGCGGCCTGGATTTGCTTGTCGCCGGCCTCGGCATAACCATACGCGATATTAGCCTTGACCGTATCATTGAATAAAATGCTCTCCTGGGTGACGATGCCGATCTGCTTGCGCAACGACTGGAACGTGACATCCTTCACATCAACGCCGTCGATGGTGACAATGCCGTTGAGGGGATCATAAAAACGGGGGATCAAATTGACCAAAGTCGTTTTCCCGGTCCCGGTTGGCCCGACGATCGCGACGATCTCGCCCTTGCGAACTTCAAGATCGATGTTCTTAAGGACGATGCCGGAATCCTCCGCATAATGGAAATCAACATTTTTGAGTTGAATGGATCCCTTCAGCTCCCCAATGGCAATGGCATTGGGTTTTTCTTTGACGGTGACCTGCGCATCCAGCACGTCGTAAATACGCTCATTAGCCGCCAACGCCTGTTGAATAAGCGCGTGGACGTTGCCCAGCTTTTTGATGGGGCTGATGATCGACATAATGGATCCGAAAAACAGAA
>MHGM01000027.1:3872-4027 GCA_001805565.1 Omnitrophica WOR_2 bacterium RIFCSPHIGHO2_01_FULL_52_10 | reverse complement strand
CATAATGCCCCGAACATTTCGGTGATCGGCGGAATAACGACGAGCCGTTTGATCGACTTCATCCGAAGTTTGTAATAGTCGTGGTTCTTTGCTTTAAAGCGGTTTTTTTCGTATTGTTCCGTGCCAAATGCCTTGACCAATTTGATGCCGGAGAT
>MHGM01000027.1:2493-3856 GCA_001805565.1 Omnitrophica WOR_2 bacterium RIFCSPHIGHO2_01_FULL_52_10 | reverse complement strand
GTGTTGATGTCAGCCATTTTCTCCTGCGTGCCCTTTGAAATTTTGCGTAAACGCCGCCCGATCCGGGCCATCGGGACCCCGATCAACGGGAAAACGACGAACATCAAAAATGCCGCCTTGGGATAAATCGAGAAGGCGATGATCACAAACAGGACGATCATGAAAGTCTGACGGAAAAGGTCCGTCAGGCCATAGGAAACGGCGTTCTCCACGACATTGACGTCATGGGTGATGCGGGAGATCAATTCGCCGGTGCGTTTTTTGCTGAAATAATCGAGCGACAGGTCCTGGATCTTCGCGTAAAGCCGGTAGCGGATATCCCTCATGACCGCCTGGGAAAGGTCGCTCATCAGATACTGATAACAGAAAGCAAACAGGTTTTTGATCAATAACGCGATGATGACAACGAACGGGAAAATCGTGAAGAGCGCCTCCGGTGTCATGCTGTTAAGCCGCTCGATGAAATTCGCGATAAATGCCGGAAGCTGGTTGGGAATAACAATGGGCTTGTTGTTGAAGATCCGGTCGGTCATGGGCACCAGCAGGGAAAGCTGAAACCCTTCGAAAAAGCTCGAAATCAGCATCGTGACGACCGCCACGCTAAACAGGCGGGTGTGCCCTTTGAGGAATTTCAAAAGCTTGAAATAATTTCTCATAACTTTAACAATTTAAGGCAGTTAAAAGCCTGATCTCCGTCCGGCGTAGTGGCGGAAATATTAGCATACCGTTTGACTTTTGTCGAGCGATTTATCAATACCCCATGTCAAAAAAAGGCAGTTGTCCTTTGTAAGGACAACTGCCTCATTTTAAAACCTCTCATGAAAGGCGTTTAGTTCACAGCGACTTATTTTCTAATAACGAAATCCGCTCTTTGAGCTGTTCATTCTCCTTCTTTAAATCGATCACGTACAGCGTCATTTCCTCGATCTTCTGGAGGAGTTTTGACTGGATTTGGCCTATGCTGACGCCGTTTTCCTTGACTTCCCGCTCGGTGGGGATCCCGGGAAGATGGCCTTTCTCCTCGATGTGCCTGGCCACTTTTTCCAGAGGCATCAGATCGTAATCCTTCTTAAAGACAAAATCCGCCCAGCCGGTATCCACAACGACTTCTTCGGCGTGGATCTTGCCCTTGACGGCCAGTTTATAGGCGCCCGGGTCCGTCGTCCCGATGCCGACATTGCCGGAGGTATCTACAGTAATTCCTAAACCGTTAGCTGTTAGATATAATTTTGTGCTTGCATTCAACCCCAAAGTTGCGGAACTCACGAAAATACTTCCTCTTTGAACATTTGCTGCGTCATTAAATCCTACAGCATTAGCGCTGCCATCACCTTTTATGACTAATGGCATATTCGGAGTTGTC
>MHGM01000027.1:0-2449 GCA_001805565.1 Omnitrophica WOR_2 bacterium RIFCSPHIGHO2_01_FULL_52_10 | reverse complement strand
TCCCGCCACTGTCGTCATCACTACGAACTGTTAAGAATGTGTCACTGCCTTCACCTATATCTAACCGATTTCCAGAACTTACTCTTACAGAATTCAAAAAAAGCGCGCCGAGACCGGACTGTGTTTCCCTGAGTATTATCTTGGCTGGCGATGAACCAGCGCCATCTCCCGCTAACTCAAGTTTAGCCCCCGGCCCTGTCGTCCCGATGCCGACGTTGTCTGTAAAAAATGAATTTCCTTTTGCCCTTAATCGCATACCCAATCCTGCTCCGTTAGGATCCATTAAGTCAAGAAAACCACTTCCATTTGTATCCTCCATTACCTTGAAAATAGTCTGAGTATCCAGAGCATTTGTTATAAGCAATGAATAACTCCCTTTGGTTTTAATTGTTAGTGGCGAGAATGGACTCGCCGTCCCAATGCCGACGTTGCCGGTGTTGGCATTGTAAATATTTGTGCCAGAAGCTGTCCAGGCGCTGGTGGACCCGGAAGCCGCTGAGGTCTGCACCGAGCCGTCGGGAAATTTGAACCCTCCCAAAGTCGATTCTATGGTTCCCGCAACGCTTAATTTTTGTCCCGGACTCGTCGTCCCGATGCCGACGGAGCCGTTGAATATGCCGGCTATAGTGGCGCTGGAGGGATCAAGTCCGTAATAACTGCCCCCGACGGTATCTCTGTCAATAAGCCCTCCCGCGAAAATCCTGCCGGCAACCTCAAGTTTGGAGGCCGCGTTTGGAGTTGCCGTCCCGATGCCCACGGAGCCGGTAGTAACAACGTTCTGGCTGCCAAAATTAGGGGCGACCTTGGTCCCCGCGATCGCTGCCGCGGTGCTGATGTCGGCGTTGACGATGGCGCCATCCGCAATCTTGACTGAACTAACCGCGCTGGTCGCCAGATCCGCGTTGGCCACACCTCCATCGGCCAAATCCGTGCTGGCCACACAGCCGGTGCAGACCACATCCGTGGCTTGCGCCCAGGCATCGGCCCCGCCGCCCAGCACCAGCAAGACGCCCGCAACGACTGTAAAGACCATCTTTAATATTCGCATTGTCTTTCCCTCCTGTCTTAGTTTCATATGATCAATCATAATGGGCAAGCGCAAGCATGACCCCTCTCATTTTAATTTAAATTCGGCACGGCCCGGAACCTGGATCCTGTCCTGGCTTGAAATCCTGGTTTTAACGTGATCACGTTCCCCGCCTTAAACGTCACATCCGCCACGCCTTCCACGACAAACGCCGGCCCGGCGGTAATCGAATTCGTCGCCTGGTATTGCGCCACGCCGCTATTAACTGTTTGACTACTCAAAGATAAATCCGTGGGTAATTCTGCCGTGATAACAATCGTCTCAAAAGCGCTCAAGCCGCCGGCATCCGTCACCGTGAAGGTCACGTTATAACTGCCTGCCTGACTATACGTCGGTGTCCAGGAAAAGGTCTTGCCATTAAAAGTAGCGCCAGTGGGCAAATTCGCAGCAATACTGTTAAGCGTTTCTCCATCTGGATCACTTGCAGAAACATCAAAAGTTAATAGCCCATTTTCACTTACCGTCTTATTGCCGATGGGAGCCAGGACCGGCGGCTGGTTCACATTGTTCACCGTAATTATGCTGTACTCACTATCGGTTAAACTGCCATCACTGACAGTGAAAGTCACGCCATAATAACCATTTTGAGAAAAGGTCGGTGTCAAACTGAATATACGTGTCGTTGCGTCAAACGTGGCTCCTGTTGGCAACCCTGTAACGCTGTAGGTTAAGGTATTTCCATCCAGATCTGTCGCGCTGACCGTGAAGGCCAGGTTGCCCCCCTCGAAGACCACCTTATTCCCGATGGCAGCCATGACCGGCGGCTGGTTTACATTGTTCACCGTAATGGCAATCGTCTCCGAATCGTTAAGGCCTCCTGAATCCCTAACTATAAACGTAACACTATAGACTCCTGCCTGATTGAATCCCGGTGTCCAGGAAAATGCTTGTCCGTTAAACGCAGCTCCGGTCGGCAGTCCCTTAGCGCTGTACGTTAACGTATCTCCATCATAGTCTGTGGCTGATACACTAAAGCTCAACGATTGTCCTTCATTGACGGTTTTATTGCCAACAGAGCCAAGAACAGGCGCAATCCCTTTCGCATTAAAGTAAATGTCGGAGTTACCATTGCGAAAGTCCTGCCAGACAATCTTGTCACCGGAAATGGCGGGTACCCACTGAGAAGCAATTGATTCTCTTGTGATCTCTACCTCTGCATTTGTACTCAAATCATAAAGGTAGATATCCGTGGGGCCGTTGCGAGAATCCTGCCAAATAATCAGGTCGCCGGAGATGGCTGGCTGTATCTGATTGGCTGAATTTGTCGTGATCCGTCGCTCTGTATTTGTATTCAGGTCATAAAGATAAATATCTGAATTGGTAGTACCGTTGCGATAGTCCGTCCATACAATTAGGCTGCCG